>CACNAX010000007.1 GCA_902618565.1 uncultured Pelagibacteraceae bacterium | reverse complement strand
TTTCTTCAAATGAAGGATGATTTGGTTTTACTGTTGAGAAATAGTAATTGTCATTAATATTATGATTTTTTAAATTATTAATAATTTTTTTATTTAATTGATCATTTTCTAAATTTGCAAATAAAGTAAAATAATTTGTTATTGATGGAACAACGATATTCAAGTTAGTTTTTAAATCTTTTGAGACAAAATCATTAATATTATCATCATATAATTTTAATATTTGATTTTCAGTTTTGGATACGAAATTATTTAAATCATCGAAATTTAAATCTAAATTTTTAGCTAAGCTAAGTAGATCTTTATTTGCTCTTAAAAATAAAGCATTAAATCCAACATCTACTACATTAAAATCAGAAATCTCATACAATTTATGTGGATCATACTGAACATCCCTAAATTGATCTCTTAAAGTTACATATCTATCATAATCAGTTTTTAAAGGTCTCTCATCAGAGTTTGAAACTTCAAGGTCTCTTCTTTTATAATTAAGGTCTTTATCTACTTTGATATTGCTCATTGGCTGATCCCAAATTGGTGAATTATCATACCCGCTTTCCCAAGGATGTAATATGGATACAAGGCCCGTTTTATTAGGATCTCTAAATTTTATGAACCAATCATGATAATTTTTAATTTTTTTGATTACTTTAATTATTCTTGAAATTTGATCATTATTTAGTTTATTTTTTTCAACAATTTTTCTCAAAATACTGGCTAAAACTGGTGGCTGAGTAATTCCAGAAGAAGGTATATTTTTTCCACATTGCCAAGTTGTGTGATTTGGAAAATAAGATGTGTCTTTTTCATGAAAAAGAATGTGGGGCACCATACCATCGTCCCACTGACCATTAAGCAAAGTTTCAATTTCTGTAATTGAAAAATCTAGATTAAAGTATGAATAACCAAGTGCTATAAAAGCAGAATCCCAATTCCATTGAGCAGGATATAATTTGTTATTAGTAGGAAGTGTGTAACCATCTTTTCTGTTACCTAATAATATTTTTTTTGCCTCTTCTACTTTATTTTTCATTATCCTTTAACACTTCCTGCAGTAAGACCACTTACTAAATATTTTTCAAAATAAACAAAAATTATTAAAATTGGCAAAGTTACTACTACAGATCCTGCCATCAAATATTGTCTAGGTGTTTCAGCTCCAACATTCAGAAACTGAATAGCTCTTGATAATGTAAATGTATTAGGCCTGTCTAAAAACATTAATGAAAATAAAAATTCATTCCAAGCAATCATAAATACATATAAAGCTACTGATGATATTGCGGGTAAACTAAGTGGGAGTATAATTTTAAAAATTATACCAAGCCAATTTTGACCATCTATTATCCCTGCTTCTTCTAATTCTTTTGGTATACTTTTAAAGTAACCTTGCAGCATATAAATTGCTACAGGCAAGGTTGTAGCTGTATAAACTATTAACAAACCCTCAATAGAATTTCTTAAACCAAGTTGACTAAAAATTGTGTACAAAGGTATCACTAACACTATCGCTGGAAACAAATAAATTATCAATATGGATGTTGATAAAAAATTTTTTCCAAAGAAATTAAGTCTTGCAACCGCGTAAGCAGCTGGTATTGCAAATATTAATGTTATAATGACTGTGCCTAAGGAGACTATTGTGCTCGTTAGCATATATCTTCCAAAATTATAATCTTTGAATACTATAAAATAAGATTTGAACAACGCTGGCAATCCTTGTGCAAAGTTAATACTAAAGTCTAAGGGGTTCAATAATAACAATGCTTGGGTTTTAAAACTTGTAACTAACATCATATAAAAAGGGAAAAGAATTACAAAAGAGAACAGTGTAATTCCAAATAATGTTAAAAAATTAAAGAATAATTTTTGAGAGGAATGATTTTTTGACAAAAAGTTTTTGTCGTAATCTTTTATATTATTGAAAAAAAATAATGAAATTAAGAATATGCCAAAACTATACCAAATAGGTAAATTTGTTGAGATGAAATAATCAAAGATAGAAAATAAAAGTGCTAGTAAAATTAATTTAATATTTAAATTTAATTTTTTGCCAATAAGAAGATTTATTGCACAAAGAATTATTCCAAATATAAATAATTTATTAAAATTAAAATTTGTTAATTCAATTCCTTGTAATGTAACTAAGATTTTCCAAATACAAATTAATGAAAACAAAAACAAAGAAGAGATAAAGCAATAAGTAAATATATTTTTAATTTTCATCAGCTCTTTTTCCTAAAAGTTTAAAATAGATAAACATAAAAATTAATAGAAACACTACAATCACAATAGAAACTGCAGAACCCATACCAATATCCCCGATTGAAAAACCTTGTTGATATACATTTATTGGCAATGTTCTTGTGCCTGATGCCCCACCAGTGAGTAAGAAGATGTCTTCAAATTTATTAAAATTCCATATAAATCTAATCATAAATAGAATTGAAATTACTGCTAATATCTGGGGCAAAGTAATATTAAGAAATTTTTGGATAGGATTTGCACCATCAACATCAGCTGCTTCATACAACTCTTTTGGAACTGCTTGAAGACGAGCAAGAATAAATAAAAATGCTAGAGGAAAATATCTCCAAATTTCAAAAATAATTACAGTTGTTAATGCTAACCTTAATTTAAAATCAAAACCAAGTATGTTTAAAGTTACATATTTTTGTCCTAGTAAATTTATTGGCCCATCAATAATTTGATAGTTAATTAACAAATTATTTAAAGTTCCACTTGTTGGATCAAGTAAAAGTTCCCAGGTATAAGCAAGAGCTACAACTGGCGCAACATAAGGAAATAAAAGAACGCTTCTCATAAATGTTCTTCCAAAAAATTTTTGATTTACCATTTGTGCAGCTAAAATTCCAAAAACTATCGCACCTATTGTTCCAAAAAAAGTGTAATAAAAAGTTGTTGATAATAGATCTATAAACGCTTTGTCTTTAATTACTTTTTTGAAATTATTTAAAGTAAATTCATAAGTTAATAATATATTTTGTGACTTACCTGATAGTTTAGGTTTATAAGATTTTAGTTCCTTCTTGGAAATTTCTTGATTATTAGTATTTTGAAATACTATTTCTAAATTTTCTCGATATTTTTTTGGCCAATTACCTAACTCACACTTAAGTAAATTTGATTTAAATTGACATTTATTATTTAAACTTATTGGTTCAATGTTGTCAGGATATTTATCTTTAAATTTTACATTAGTAATTTCTTGTGTAAGAGAACTATTTCTTAATTTATAAATTATTTTTATTTGAGTTGGATTATCTTTAATTGATTTTACTAATTTTTTTGCTCTTGGTTCAGGAATTCTTAAATCTTTAAGCTCTACATTTTTAAAGCTGATCCAAATATTTGAAAATATTGGAAATAAAATTATAGAAAATACTAAAAGAACCGATGGTAATATTAATAGATAAGCTGTTCTTTTTTCAATTTTTGCAAGTTTTGAACTCATAAAAAAAAGCGGATAATTAATATTACCCGCTTTTTTTAATTTTTTAAATTACTAGAAACTAGCTAGCACAGTATTAATTTCATCTACTGCTTCATCTAGCGTCAATTGATCGTCAATGTATTGTCTAGTGATTCTATTTATAAATTTATTGTTAATAATTTTAGATGCTCTCGATAATTCACCTTCTTTAACACCCCATCTATTAGCGGTATCTAAACCAGCAACAATATTATTTATAACATCTGCTGAATATAGATCTGTTAAAGGAGCTTTTCTATCAACTCCAACAGGTAGTTTACTCCAAGCTGTTGTAAATGCATTTGGATCACTTGCATTACCTCTTCTTACAGGAAACTTACCTTCTGGTGCTATAGATAAAGTACTTGTGTATCCTTCATCCATTGAATAAAGAATAAACTGTTTAGCCTCATCAGTATCTGCATCTGCTGTTATTCCAAAGTATCTAACATCTGCCCAAGCTGCACCTTTCACATTATTTGGTCCACTAAAATTAGTAATAAAACCAGTTTTAGATGCTAACTCTGGTGAAGTAGGATCATTGTTAATTGTTGGTGGAGCTGAATCTCTCAAGCCAGCTAATTCATCCATAATAAATGGTGACCATATGATCATTGGAGTTTTACCAGCAAAGTAAAGTTCTCTTGATTGTTTCCAATAAAGTTCTCCTGGAGGGCTAGCTTTAGCTAATTTTTTATAAAACTGTAAAGAATTTTTTAAAGCTCTTCCTTGTTTTTTTGTTCCACCCTTTTTTACAATGTTTACACCATTTGCAAGCAGAACATGTTCCAAAACCTGACTCATAAAGTTTTCATCAGTTTTAGTTGCCGCAACAAATCCGAACATTTCGCTACTAGATAAAGCATCTATTGCTTTCTCTATATTTGCATATGTTGTTGGTGGCTCTAAACCAGCAGCTGCAAATAAATCTTTTCTGTAAACGACCATTTGAGTCCAGCCATCTACTGGTACAGCAGCAATTTTGCCACCTTTTTTAGCCATCTTTAAAGCACCAGGAGCAAAAGTTTTCTTTCCAAGTGAATTAACGACATCATTATTTGCATCAACATCTAATATTCCTGCTTCAGCCCATGGCAAGACATATTGAAGTGTATGATAAATTACATCAGGAAGATCTCCCGCTGCTGCTGCTGCAGTAGCTCTTGTTCCTAAATCTTTTTCATCAATCGGGATAACTTCAACTCCAATTCCAGTTTTAGCTTCAAATGCTTTAGCCATCTCTTCTTGCTTAGCCATCCTTGCTGGTTGAGTTTCTGTTGTCCAGAATTTTATATCTGCAAATGCAATTGAATTAAAAACAAAAGCTATTGCAGAGATTGTTATTAATATATTTTTAAACATATATTCCCCTCTTTTTCGTGTTTTCTAAAGTTATTTAAAAATTAATACATAATGTACATTTAAAAGAAGAATAACAAGTATGTAAATTACACAATACTACCTGAGATTGATTTAGGAATTTTTAAAGGAAATACCTTTATTATCAAATAAATGGCAACGAAATGGATCAAAACCTATTTTAACAATATCACCTACTTTAATGTTTGTGTCTCCATCAGTTTGTACGACAAGAGGATCTCCCTCTTTCTCTAAATATAAATATGTTCCTGACCCTAATTTTTCTACTACGAAGACTTTGCTCTCCCATAGTGAATCCGATTTTGCATTTAATATTAAATGTTCAGGTCTGATTCCAATTTTTATACTGTCTCCTTCTTGAATATTTTCGGAAATTTTTGGCACATTTAACTTTCCAGTCCCCATTATATCTACCTCTGAACTATTCGAACTTTTGCTTAAAATTTTACTATCTATAAAATTCATTTTTGGAGATCCAATAAAACCACCAACAAATAAATTATCTGGATTATTATATAGGTTCATTGGTGATCCCTTTTGTGAAACTATACCTTGATCCAATACAACAATATCGTTAGCGAGGGTCATGGCTTCAGTCTGATCATGAGTTACATAGATCATAGTTGCGTTAAGTTGGTCGTGTAATTTTGCTAATTCTACTCGCATTTGTACTCTTAGAGCAGCATCTAGGTTAGATAATGGTTCATCAAATAAAAAAACTTTTGGTTTTCTCGTAATAGCTCTACCTATAGCTACTCTTTGACGTTGTCCCCCAGATAATTGTTTAGGTTTCCTCTCTAGATATTCTTCTATTTGTAAAATTTTAGCAGCCTCCATTACTCTTTGCTCTATTTCTTCTTTTGATTTTTTTTCAATCTTTAAACCAAAAGCCATATTATCAAATACAGTCATATGAGGATAAAGAGCATAAGACTGAAATACCATTGCAATATTTCTTTCTTTAGGTGGTAGATCATTAACAACTTTGTCATCAATAGATATTGTTCCTGAGTTTATTTCTTCTAAACCAGCAATCATTCTTAAAATTGTCGACTTACCACAACCACTTGGTCCTACCAGAACTGTAAATGACTCACTTTTAATATCAAGTGAAACATCTTTTATAACATGTGTATTGCCGAAATACTTATTTACTTTATTTATTTTAATACTTGCCATTTTTAATTTAATACTAATTTTTTGTTATTAATTATAGATTTAATTAATTTTGTCATCAAAGGTATTTTTTTTTTATTTAGTTTTTTTGTGATATATGGTGCTATCTCTCTCAATAACATTTCTCCTTCAATAGTATCATTTTTCATAAACTTTTTCTTTGCAACTTTGAATTTATATCCTTTTCCAAGATAGTAGCCCATTTTACTATTCCTTCCACCTAAAGCACTTACGTACAAATCACCTAAGCCTGCAAGTCCATATACCGTCTCTATATTGCCTTTAAAATATCTAGTAAGATATGTCATTTCATCTAAACATTTTACAAATAAATATGAAGACATATTAAGTCCTTTACCTGCTCCAATTATCATAGAATATATATTTTTAATTGAAGAACAAATTTCAACACCTCTAACATCATTTGATACTTCAACTCTATAATAACTAGTTGTAATCATGTTAGATATAACTCTAGCAATATTTAAATTTTTATTTGCAACAATTACGTTCGAATTAACTTTGTTCGCTAAGTCTTTAGCTAAACATGGTCCTTTTAAAACTGAAATATTTGAGCCTTTTTTAAAAGATTTCAATTTTTCAGATAATGTAATAATCTTTTTCGTTTTTTTCTCAAATATTAATCCTTTAGTAAGAATTAAAATTTTATTATTTACTTTGCAATTTTTTAGTTTTTTGCCAATAAAATTTATTCCTGAAGAAGATAAAGCTATAACTATCAAGTCCCATCTTTTATTTAATATATTTTCAGAAAAAAATGATAATTTAATTTTTTTTGGAATTTTTAAACCTAATCCAGAATGTTTTTTATTTTTTTTTAAATCCTCTATAAAATTTAATGAGTAAGGCTCTGCAAGAGTAACTTCATTTCTGTTATCTACGCAAGTCATTGCAAATGATGTTCCCATGGCGCCAGCGCCAATAACTAATATTTTTTTCATTTAAGTAGTGTTTGTTTTATTGCCTTTTTCCAACCTATCAAAAGTGACATTCTTGTTGAATTATTCATGCTAGGATAATATTTGCTATTTATTTTCCAAGTCTTAGAAATATCAGATAAAGATTTATAAACTCCAATATTCAATCCTGCCATAAAAGCTGCTCCAAGAGCAGTTGTTTCTTGAACTTTTGGAATAAGTACAATTTTATTTATTATGTTAGATAAAAATTTTGAAAACCACTTGTTTCCAATCATTCCTCCATCAATTTTTACAAGTTTAGGATTTAGCCCGTCATTTTTCATTGCATCAAACAAATCTAAAGTTTGGTACGCAACAGACTCTAGTGTGGATCTTATTATATTCTCTGGCTTAGTATCTCTTGTAATACCTGTTAAAATTCCTCTTGCATTAGAATCCCAATATGGGGCGCCTAATCCCGTAAAGGCGGGGACTAAGTAAAGATTTTTATTACTTTTAGTTTTTTTTATTATTTTTTCTGTCTCAGATGCTTTTTTAATTAGTTTCATTTTATCTCTAATCCATTGAACTCCGGCACCAGCAATAAAAATTGAACCCTCCATTGCATAAGTATTTTTTCCATTTAGCCTGTATGCAATTGTAGTGATCAATTTATTTTTTGAATATATTTTTTTATTTCCTGTATTTAGAAGCACAAAAGCACCTGTGCCATAAGTTACTTTTATAGAGCCTGGTGAAAAACATGCTTGACCTATCGTTGCAGCTTGCTGGTCACCTACAACACCTGTAATTTTTATAGCAGTACCTGTGTAAGATTTATGAGTTTCTCCAAAATTATCAGAACAATTTTTTACTTTAGGTAAAATATTTTTATTAATTCCAATTAAATTTAATATCATTTTATCCCAAATATTTGAGTTTATATTATAGAGCATAGTTCTACTTGCATTAGTAGCATCTGTTGCGTGTATTTTTCCTTTATTAAATTTCCAAATTAAATATGTGTCTACTGTACCAAACAATAAATTTCCATTTTTCATTAATTTTTTTGCGTTTTTAACATTATCTAAAATCCATTTTATTTTTGTTGCAGAAAAATATGGATCTATTGGTAAACCTGTCTTTTTAAAGATAATTTTTTCTTTTTTTAATTTTTTTAATTTATTACAATAATCTTCAGTTCTTCTATCTTGCCAAACTATAGCCTTATAAATTGGTTTACCCGTTTTTTTATTCCACAAAATAGTAGTTTCTCTTTGATTTGTTATTCCGATTGTCAAAATTTTACCTTTTTTTTGTTTTGCTTTTAAAACAACTTCTTTTAATGTTTTTAATGTAGTGCTCCATATTTCGTCAGGGTCATGTTCGACCCATCCATTATTTGGAAAAAATTGTTTAAATTCTTTTTGTGAAATAAATAATGGATTTCCTTTCAAATCAAACAAGATAGATCTTGTAGATGTTGTGCCTTGATCAATGGCAACAATAAATTTTTTCACTAAATTATACCAAGATGTTTTTTTCTTTTCTCAACCCAAGTTCTAATTAAATTATCAAAGATTAAACCTATAAAAGCTACACAAATACCCAAAGTTAATCCAATACCAGCACCATTTTTATCTGATAAAGCTTTTAAAATATATTGCCCTAAATCTTCTGTGCCGATAAATGCTCCTATAATCACCATAAATAATGCAAAAACTATTGTTTGATTTATACCAAGCATCATATGAGGAAATGCCAAAGGAAATTCTATTTTTGTTAATCTTTGAAATTTATTTACGCCAGACATCGTCGCTGCATCATGCAAACCTGCTGGAACACTTCTAAGCCCTTCAATTGTGTATCTGGTTGCTGGTATAGTTGCGTAAACAATGACCGCAATAAGAACAGAAGTGTCAGTTATTCCAAAAAGCATCATAACAGGAATAAGATAAACAAATGATGGAAATGTTTGAAATATATCACATACACCTAACATAAATTTTGCAGAATGTTTATTTTGAAAACATAATGTGCCAACTGTAAAACCAATTATACAAGAAACAATTACCCCGAATGTTGCCATGTAAGCCGTTACTAAAGCTCTATCCCACCAAGGGCTTAGAGCTATGAATAATGTCAAACCACAAACTACTAATGCAGATCTAATTCCACCAATTAAATAGCCAGCACCAACAACTAAAACTAATGTAGCAACAGCTGGCATCCTTAAATACAAAGCCCTCATTGGTTGTAATACTTCTTGAATTAACCATGTGTTAAATGCTTTTATATAAACAAAGAAGGTATCAAAAATCCAATCAACACCTTTATTCCAAAAATCAGCAGTTGATATTCCTTTATTGTGTGGAACTTCAAATAAATAATTGTAACCACCTTTAAAATAAACAGATCCAAAATAAGCGAGTAAAATTCCAATTATGACCGTAATACTAAAAAATAATAAATTTTTATTTCTTTGAAAAAAATTCAAATTGCCAAAATAATCAACTTGTTTGTTTGCCCAAGCCAAAGACATTTTATCTAATAAAATTGCAATTAGACTAATACAAAGACCAGCTTCTAATGCTAATCCAATATTAAGCTGATTTAGTGCTAACAATAAGTTGAAACCTAGACCTTTCGCTCCAATGAAGGCTGAAATAACAGCCATAGAAAAACACACCATGATCACCTGGTTTACACCAATCAAGATATCTCGTCTGGCCGTTGGAATTAGCACTTTAGACATTAGTTGCCAATTGTTACAACCACTCATTCTTCCAGCCTCAATTACTTCTGGAGGAATAGCTCTCAATCCTAGTAAAGTGAGTAATATCATGGGTGGAACAGCAACAACCATAGTTATAATTACTGCAGCGTGGTCACCAACTCCAAAAAGAACAAGTGCAGGAACTAATACTGCATATTGTGGCATTGTTTGCATAACTAATAGAATTGGATATAAAGCTTTTTCTACACGTTTACTTTTATAAGCTGCAATACCTAAGCTTAACCCAAATATAAAAGATAGAGGCGCAGCAACTAAAATAAAAGAGAGTGTTTGCATCGATGGTTTCCATTGTCCAAATAAAGAAATGTAAACCATAGTTAAACCGGCAAATAAAGCGAGTCCAATACCACTTAATTTATAAGCAAGTATTGCAAAACCAGCTGCAACAATTGTCCAAGGTAGACCTGGTAACTCTGCCCAAGGGTTCGCATCGATCCAATCCCAACTTGTAAAGGCAACAATTGTTTCAAGTCCACCTAATAGAATTTCTCTAATTAATTCTATTAAAAAGGTCATGAAAGCTGTTAAATTTCTGCTAATTTGCAAAACTAATGGTCTGGTTTTAAATTCTTGAGTGTCCTCATTCCAAAACTCCATTGGCATCCACTCATTCATTAAGAAAAACAAGGAGTCATTTATCCATATTGGTAACCATCCAAGTAATGGAGGAAGTCGCCAGAAAACATCAAAGGCGTAATATCTTACTTCTTTGCCTAAAAATATATAACTACTTTGATTAGGGTCTTTTACGAATTCAGCTTGGCCTCTAATGAATTTATATGTTTCTGGAACATCAATAGCAAAACAAAGAGCAAAAAAAACAATTAATAGAAATAACCACTGAAATATTTTAGGATATTTTTTTAAAAATTCCATAATTTATTTTCCATTCTTTCTTCCACCAAAGACAGTATTTATTATTTTTGTCGGGTTTATTGACCCTACGGTTTTATTATTTTCATCTATAACTGCTACAGATTTTTCTTGCGTTAATATTTTTTCTGCAACATTTTCTATGATTTCATCTTTTGAAACTTTAACATCACCTAAATTATTAGATATAGATTCATCCATTACATCTTCAATTAATAAAACTTTTTCTCTAGGTACTTCTTCAGTAAATTTTCTTACATATTCTGTGGCTGGGTTTAAAACTATATTTGCAGGTGTATCTAGTTGTTCAATTATACCATCTTTCATAATTGCAATTCGATCAGCAAGTTTTAATGCTTCATCAAAATCATGAGTAATAAACATAATTGTTTTTTGTAATTTTTCTTGAAGTCTTAAAAATTCATCTTGCATTTCTTTTCTAATTAAAGGATCTAAAGCAGAAAAAGGTTCATCTAAAAACCATATATCAGGTTCAACTGCTAGAGATCTTGCAATACCCACTCTTTGTTGTTGTCCACCTGAAAGTTCTCTTGGAAAATAATTTTCTCTTCCATCAAGTCCAACTAATTTAACCATCTCCATTGCTTTATTAATACTCTCCTCAGTTTTGATACCTTTGATTTGAAGAGGAAAAGCTATATTTTCTACAACGGTTTTGTGTGGAAGAAGAGCAAAGCTTTGGAAAACCATTCCCATTTTGTTTCTTCTAAGCTCAATTAACTCTTTATTATTTAAATTTAATAAATCTTGACCTTCAATGAAAATTTTTCCACCTGTTGCATCTGTTAATCTTGATATACACCTTAGTAAAGTTGACTTACCAGATCCAGATAAGCCCATTACAACAAGCATCTCTCCTTTGGCTACTTCAAAGGAAGCATTGTTAACACCTACTATACAACCATTTTCTTGAAATGTTTTAGCATCAACATTACCATTTGAATCTTGAAGCATCTTTTTGGCGTTTTCACCAAAAATTTTATAAACTGCTTCGCATTTGATTACTGCTTCAGACATAATTCTTATAAAAATATACGAAAATTAATTAAATTAAAATCAATATAATTGAAGCTTATTTCCATTAAAAATTTTTAATAAAATAAACCCTTGTATCAATTCCAGTACTTAAAAAACTTAAGGCTTCACCGCTTACTTTAATTGTTTCGTCTACTCCTACGTTATTTCCACTAACTGTAAAACCTGCAAAACATTTCTTTTTTTCAGCATCCCATTCAACAAATGTTTCATCAATCTTATTGCCGTTAATAGTATAAATTTCATGTGCTCTAAAATTTAAGAAATTTGCACCCATTATTGCTCTTTGGGGGATAAGCTTTGTGGCATTACAAACTCCCTCATATAATTCATCTGATAATTTATAATGATCAGTACCATCAAAAGTTACTAATATACCCGAGGGAAGTTTTGAAATTAATGCACTTAGTTTTCTCTCTTTTGCAATTCTCTCTTCTTCCAATTTCATTTTTCTAACTAATTCATCACCTTCACTAAATATATTATTTAAAATAGCAAAAGAAGAAATTATGACTATTGTTAAAATTATTAGTCCTATAAATTGTTTTATGTTCTCGGGTAATCCTTTTAATCTATTAAATGAAGTTTCGTTCGACATTAATCTTGTAATTTACCGTTTTTCCAAATTCCTATTTTTTGGTCTCCATTAGCCCAAGTAAATGTTCCCTTGCCATTCATAAAACCATTAGCCCACTCTCCTTCATAAGTAGACCCATCTGGGAAAGTTAAAGTTCCAACTCCACTCCAAACGCTATTTTTAAACTCACCTTTATAGATATATCCGTTTGGCCATGTTTCTACACCTTGACCATTTTTTTTTGTTCCTACCCACTCACCTTCATAAGTAGTTTTATCTGTATAAACCCATTTTCCATATCCATTTTCACAGTTACCTTCTTTACATCCGGTGCTTCGAGCGAAAACTGATGAACTTATTAATAAACTTAAAAAAATGTAAAAAAGATATTTTCTCATAACTGTATTTTACACAAATCTTTATAAAAAAAAATCCCCCCCAACAGAATTGGGGGAGATCTTATTTTTTTAACTTTTATCCTTATTTAAGGAAAGCTTTCCAAGTTGACTCGTTATCAGCTAACCATTTTTTAGCTGCATCTTCGTGAGTCATTTTGTCAACGTCTACTAAAGCTGCCATTGCACCAATTTGACTTGTTGAAAATGACAATTTTTTAAACGCTGCTGCTGCATCTGGATGAGTTTTTGGAAAATCTTCGTGTACTGCTTTTTTCAAATAACCATCCGGAGAACCACATTTTCCGTCACCACCATCTGCTGGTCTGCAACCAGCTGTGTATGGAGGGAAGTCGATAAATGTAAAACCAGCACCATCAGTAAAGTTTGGTGTCCAGTTGAAAATTATAGTTCCTCTTCCTTCTTTTTCAGCAGCTGCTAACTCTGCCCAAAGTGCATCAGCACCTCCAGCAAACTTAACCCACCATAAATCACCTAAGCCTAGTGCATCAATCCTTTGAGGTATTAAATCACCATGCCAAGTTTGTGGTCCTTCCAACATTCTTCCTTTTCCATCTGGAGAGTCAGGTGTTGTAAAGTTTTTTGCACAGTCTGGATTTTTTAGAGCTGTCCAATCTGGTAGACCTGGACATAGACCTTTTTCAACAACCCAGTTTGGATATCCCATATCCTCAAGAGTTCTTGCTTCATGATCACCCCAGTCTAACAAACCACCTTTGTCTAAAGCTGTTGTAAATGACTTACCGAAAGCAGATTCCCATACCTCATGAGATATAGTTACATCACCAATTCTAATTGACTCGTAAACCGCTTGAGAGTCAGCATTTACATATTTAACATTGTTACCCATGCTTTCAAAGATTCCACCAATAACATAAGCCATAACAATTTGACTTGACCAGTTATGAGTTGGGATCACTATGGGTTTTTTACTGTCAGCGTTAGATATTCCTGCAAAGCTTACTACAGTAATTACTATAGCTGAGAGTAAAGATAGTATTTTCTTCATTTATTTCTCCTCTCTTAATATATTAAGTAAGTAAGTATCCTTAAATTTAATCTCACAGTCAACAAAAGTTGGTACTAAAATTTATATATACAATTAATCAGTACTGATTTATTCTTAAACATAAGTAATCATTGATTTAAAATGTTAGAAGAAAATTTAAGAATAAATGAACCTGGTTTAAATGTTTTGCCACCTGGAGTTGAAAGATATGTAGTTAATGGCGGTGGATTAACAGGAGTTCAGGTTTTTCCTGATGATGAAATTGAAATTATTAATAATGAAGGAAATCAAATTTGTGAAATAGTTGTTTTTAATTCTGATGGAAATTCAGATCCATCAATTTTAAATTTAAAATCATCTAAATCAGAAAATGATATAATTAAAATTTTAAATAGAAATGAAGAAAGTTCGAAAATTGCTTTACGCCAATTAGAAAAAAGAAATCTTAAAATTGCAAAATCTAAATCTTCAATCCTTTTTGATAAAGACACTCCACCAGGAGAAAAAATTAAAATAAGTTCAAAAGATAAATGTTATTGCATTTTTTCTGCACCTGGTAATGATATGTTGGTTCATGAACAAAATCCTCCTACAGAATTAACTTTATTTATTAAAAGAAATAATATTGTTGACTATAAAGAACATAGAATAATTCCAGATCCAATTTTTGATCCTCTAGACGAAAAAAATATTGCAAAACAATCAGCGATTTCTTTTGAAGTTAAAGAAGGAGATTATATTCAAATAATTTGTCCAACTGGTAGACAATGTTCAGATTTTGTTGCTTTTGATACAGCTAAATTAGGTAAAGGTATTGAAAAAGGTTTAGATTGGCAAACAACAAGGACCTTTATGGGAAATACATTTCCAGGACCAGGATTGTATTCAAAATTTTATGATACAGACCATGAGCCTTTGGTAGAAGTAATAAGAGATACTGTTGGTAGACATGACACTTTTAATCTTGCTTGTACATCGAAGTATTACGAAGATGCTGGTTATTTTGGGCATCCAAATTGCTCAGATAACTTAAGTGGTGCTATGGAAAATTTTGGGGTTAATAGACAAAAGGGATGGCACGCTATAAATTTATTTTTTAATACTTCAGCAGGAGGCTTAAATACCGTACTTTCTGATGAGTCATTTGCTAGACCTGGAGATTATGTAATATTAAGAGCTTTAAAAGATTTAACCTGCGGAACATCAGCCTGTCCAAGTGATATAGATCCATGTAATTCATGGAACCCTACAGATATTTTTGTTAGAACTTACGAAAAAAAAAGAGAATTTACAAAATCTTTTGCATTTAGAATGAAACCAGACTCAGAATTAAAACTAACAAAAAATACAGGATTTCATGAAAGAACTTCTAAGTTAACAAGAAACTTTGTTGATGCTAGAGGGTATTGGCTGCCCAATGATTACACTAATCACGGAGTAATAAATGAATATACAGCGTGTAGAGAAAAAGCAGTTTTAATTGATTTATCTTCTTTAAGAAAATTTGAAATATTAGGTCCGGATGCAGAAGAATTAATGGACTATACTTTAACTAGAAATGTTAAAAAATTGTCAGTTGGACAAATTGTTTATTCTTCGATGTGTTATGAAAATGGTTCTATGTTTGATGATGGGACATTGTTAAAAATGAGTGATCATGGATTTAGATGGGTATGTGGTGATGAATACGCAGGTGAATGGTTAAAAGAACAAGCAAAAAAGAAAAAATTTAATGTTTTGGTTAAAAACTCTACTGATCAAATAAATAATATTTCTCTACAAGGACCAAACAGTAGAAAAATTTTAGAAAAGTTTATTTTTACTCCACCAACACAACCTTCTATTTCAGAATTACAATGGTTTAGGTTTACAATCTGTAGAGTAAAAGAACTTAGTGGAATTCCATTAATGGTTTCTAGAACTGGATACACAGGCGAGTTAGGATACGAAATATGGTGTCACCCTTCAGATGCACCAGCGGTTTGGGATGTGCTTATGGAAGCTGGCAAAGATGAAGGAATAATACCTGCTGGTTTTGGAGCATTAGATTTATTAAGAATTGAAGCTGGACTAATATTATTTGGTAATGAATTTGACGGCCAAGTTGACCCTTTTGAAGCTGGTGTTGGATTTACGGTTCCTTTAAAAACAAAAACAGCAGATTTCATTGGTAAAGAAGCATTAATAAAGAGAAAAGAAAATCCGCAAAAGAAATTAGTTGGATTAGAACTTGTAGGCAAAGAAAAAGCTAATCACGGTGATTGCGTTCACATTGGAAGATCCCAAGTTGGCGTAGTTACAAGCGGATGTCTATCTCCTACTTTGAATAAAAATATTGCTTTGTGCAGAATTGATGTAGGTCATTCAGAAATAGGTATGAACGTTGAAGTTGGTAAAATTGATGGACATCAAAAAAGAATACCTGCTAAAATTGTTGGTTTCCCGCATTACGATCCTCAAAAAACACGTGTAAAATCTTAATGTCAAAATCATCAAAAGATTTACTAGAATTTTGGGAAGATCAAATGAAACTGTCCCATACATCCAGTAATTACTTTTTCAGAAAGTCTCCTTCACATTATCACATGATGTTGATTGTGATGAATTCCTATAAATTAAATGAAAACTTATCTGTCGAAGAACTTAAGACTAGACTTTTCAAAACCTCTAGACCCAAATCTGCACTCATGATCAAAGAAGCTTGTGATAAAGAATTTTTTTACCTCGAGAAAACCGGAAATGACCATAGAAAAAAGTACGTTTTACCCACACAGAATTTTGTTAATGAATTTAACGAATATTTGAAAACTCTCAAAAATTTGAGTTTTTAATTAAAAATCTAATAAATATTTAGAATTTATATAAATTATATATAAAAATTATTATATTCTTTCCTTTGCTAAAAATTTAAAGTTCGTTCATGTCGTTACCGACAAAAGCAAAAGTTGTAATAATTGGTGGAGGAATTCACGGGTTAAGTACTGCTTGGAAACTTTCCGAAAAATATAAAAATCCAAATGATGTAGTTGTCCTAGAAAAAAAAGACACTGCTGCAGGTGCAAGTGGAATTGCATGTGGAGTTGTTAGAAATAATTATTTTCAACCAGCAATGAGAGAATTAATGGCTCATTCAGTTAGTGTTTGGGAAAGTGATCCAGAGGCATTTAAATATAATGCTGTTGGCTATATGCAAATTTCTCCGGAAGTAATGCATAAAGATGTTGCAAGTATTTATGAACAACAAAAAGCTATTGGATATGAATCACAATTTATAGAAGGTGAAAAAGATTGCATGAAATATATGCAAGGAATTTTTAGTGATTGGCAAGCAAAAGGTATTACATCAGTCTTGCATGAAAAAAAAGGTGGATATGCATTTAATAAGGACTCAATTAAAGCACTAGAGAAAAAAGCAAATTCAAACGGTGTAAACGTTCATAAAGGAGTAAAGGTTACAGGTTTTAAAAGAGGGAGCAACAGTAATGCAATTACTGGCGTGGTTACAGATAAAGGTACAATTGATTGTGATCAGGTAGTTATTGGAGCAGGACCATGGGTAAGAGATTTTTGGAATATGTTGGAGTTACCAAAAACTACTAATATAAAAGATGCTAAAAATGGAAAAATGCATGAAGTTGAAATGTGGAAGTACTGGTTTTTACAAGAAGGTGTATTGGGTGTAGATTCAGATTATTTAAAAACTAATGAAGGTAAACCGCCTCCAGTAATTCATGTTGATACAGATGCACCACTTTATTCTGACAAAGATGGTAAAATAATTACAGAAGAATTATGGGGTATATATTATAAACCTGATATTGAAGGATTGGGAGTTCAAGGTGGAACATCACCTTACATTGTTCAAAAACATTTTGATGAAGTTAATGTTGACCCATATGGAATTGACTCTCCTGAATATCAAACTACTGATAAATTTTCTGATATGTGGACTTCAGCACTTGCGCATATTCAGAAACGTTTTGTTGGTAAATCTCATTTGTATAGAAAGGGACCATCAGGAGGATTGGGTTGTTTAACTCCAGATTCATTCCCGATATTCGATAGATTTTTTGAAAATGTTTACATGATTGCAGATGCAAATCATGGTTATAAAATGATAGGTGTTGGGCACCTTGTTGCACAAGAAATTTTAGGTCAAGAAAGTGAATTACTAAAACCGTTCAGGTTCGATAGATATGAAAAAGGCAAACTTCATCCGACATCGAACAGTCCGTTTCCTTGGAGCTAATTTATCTAAGTAGACAAACGTTTTTTTTTCAGTTACCTTTTTGATCTGAAAATTCAAAGGGGGAAGAATGACGGATCTTGAAAAACACGTAAACCAACCAGGTAGAGCTAAACTCGTCAAAAAGGTCAGAGAAAAAATAAACGAATTAGGAATTACTTATATCTATTATCAATTTATTTCAGTAACTGGAAGAGTTGTTGGAAAAGGGATACCAGCAGACCACTGGGAAAGAACTGCAGAAAAAGGTTTTCAATTAGTTTATGGAGCAACTGCAAACTTATTTTTAGATCGTCATAATAATTATATTGGTTACGGTCCAGAAGCTATGGAATTGGTGGGAATACCTGATCCAGAAACTTTTGTTCAATTGCCTTGGGATAAAAGAGTTGGAAGAGTTTTTGTTACGTGTTTTAGAAACAGAGAAGAAAGAAAAAATCCAGGTGGTCATTTAACAAGTGACTGCAGAGGTAACCTTAGAATTTTCATGAATGAATTCAAAAAGAAACATGGATTAGAGTTAAGAGTTGGAACAGAGCCTGAAATGATGTGGTTAACAAAAAATCCTGACGGAACGCCAACTGGACAAGGTTTCTCAAAACCATTCTGTTATCATATAGACCAATTTGAGTCTTTAAGACCAGTCTTTATGAAAGTTATTGAATACGCAAAAGCGATGGGTCTTGATATGATCCAAGGTGACCATGAAGATGCACCTGGCCAATTAGAACTTAACTGGACATTTGATAATGTTTTAAGAAACGCAGACAGATTATCTACCTATCGACAAATTTGTGCTCAGGTAGCAAGAGAACATAATCTTATTGCTTGCTTTATGACCAAACCATTTATGGGAGTTTCAGCAAGTGGATGTCACACCAACATGTCTTTGTGGAAAGGTGGAAAAGTATCTGTAAATAAATTAGGTAACAAAAAACTTCCTGGTGTAGAAGAAGTGTTTAGTTATGTATCAGGCGGAACAAATACTTTCATGCCAGATACTAAAGATATGCAGTTACCTGGAAAAATTGGATTACAATCAATCGCAGGGATAATGAAACACTTGCCAGCTTTAACAGCAATTGGTTCTTCGACAGTGAACTCATATAGAAGATTATGGGATCAAGGTTTTTGGGCACCAGTATATGCTGACTGGGGTTATCAAAATAGAACTTGTGGTTTAAGAGTATCTGCTCCAGGTAGATTTGAATACAGATCAGTTGACTCTATGCATAATCCATATTTATTAGGTGCAGCATTACTTAAAGCTTGTGATGAAGGAATATCTAAAAAAATGAAACCAGCTAAACCAGAATCTAGAAATATATATGAAGCTCAAAAAGCTGGTAAAGATGTTAAAAAACTTCCACTAAGTTTAGGTGAGGCTTTAGATAGATTGGCGGAAGATGAGGTAATAAAATCATCGATGCCAGATGAAATGTATAAAGTATTTAATTGGTACAAACGAGATGAGTGGGAAAAATTCTTGGGTGCAACAACACAATGGGATCTTGATACTTATCTAGATTGTTTGCCATAATTTAATAAGGAAATTTTATGTGCGGGATTGCAGGATTAATTCATAGAGGAAATACTTCAAATGTTGGTTTTGAACTTCAAGGTATGCTTCAAGCATTAAAGCATAGAGGAGAAGATTCAACTGGATACGCTCTATACGGAAAAACTGACGGTCAAAATTTCATCATGCGATTTAAAGTTGGTGAAAATGTTGCAGAGGGAAGTTCTTCAGTAAAAGAAGATGTATCAGTTTATGACGAAAGAAAAAAAATTGTTGATTCTTATCTTTCTGAGCTAGGCGCTAAAGTGATAAAAGAAGATAGAATTCTTCCTTATTCATTACGATATGAAATTCAGTATGACAAAGATTTAATGGAATTTTCGCAAAAAATAGAAAGTGTTGAAGGTGTAGAAATATTATCTATGGGAAAATCTCTAGAAGTAATTAAAGATCTAGGAAATGCTGAAGTTGTTTGTAACAGATATAATTTAGATAAAGTTGTCGGGACACATGCAATTGGTCATGCTAGGATGGCAACAGAGTCGGGAGTGGATATTAAATCTGCTCACCCATTTTGGGGTTATCCTTTTAGCGATGTGTCAGTCGTTCATAATGGACAATTAACAAACTATTGGAATAATAGAAGAGTATTGGAAAACAAGGGCATGAGATTTATGTCAGAATGTGACTCTGAATTAATCGCTGTATATCTTGCAGAAAAAATGAGAAATGGAGCTACATTAGAAGAGGGAATGAAAGAGTCTCTCGTCGGTTTAGATGGGGTATTTACTTATTTTGTTGCCACAAAAGATAGCTTAGGAATGGCGAAAGATACAATGGCTGCAAAACCACTAGTATTGTATGAATCAGATGATTTAGTTGCAATGGGGTCAGAGGAAATTGCAATAAGATCAATATTACCACAAGAAATCGAAACTTATGATCCTTTTGATGGAGAAGTTAAAGTATGGCAAATTTAAAAACATCAGAAAAAAAAAGTAAAGCTCAATCAATGGGACTTCATACAGAAGTCTTAACTGGAAAAACACAACAAAAATTTTTTAATCCAGATGAGGCAGAGAATTTTTATTACTTTGGGACATATGATGTAGATTTTAATAAAAGAACTGAGATTGACGTTAAGAACATGGATTGTCGTGAAGCAAATAAAAAAATTGACGAATTAATGAAAGATGGATACGGAACTATTGTAATAAAGAACCCACAGGGAAAACATAGCTTGGGAGTTGGAATTCTCAATAAATTAAATTTAATATTTGAAGGTAGTTTGGGTTATTTTGGGTGTGGATCAATGGATGGTCCTATTGTAAGAATTAATGGAAGAGTGGGATGGTCATGTGCAGAAAATATGATGGCAGGAAAAGTAGTAATTGAAAAAAATGCAGGGTCTTGTTTTGGTGCGGCAATTAGAGGTGGAGATCTGATATGCAAAGGAAGCGTAGGTGCCAGAACAGGAATTGATCAAAAAGGTGGAACAATAATTATTGGCGGAGATGCTGGTGCTTTTACAGGTTTTATGATGCAGAGAGGGCGAATTATTATTCTTGGAGATGTTGGAATAAATTTAGGAGATTCTATGTATGATGGGACAATTTTTGTAGGTGGAAAAATTGGATCATTTGGTAGTGATGCTGTCGAAGCTGAGTTAACTGATTCAGATCAAGACTGGCTTAAAAGAAAATTAAAGGTTGCGGAGATCGGAGAAAACTTCGATGTTTCTAAGATGACCAAAGTTGTAGCAGGAAAAAAACTTTGGAATTACGATGCTCTTGAACCTACAGAAAAAAAAGGAGCAATTTAAATGGCAAAGAAAAAAAATGGTAATGGAAAATCAAACGGACATTCTAATGGTAATGGAATAGCTTCAAGAAACAAAAGCTTGTTGGGACACAACGCTATTTTTACTCCAGAAGTTATGGACGACATTCATATCAAAGCCGAATTAGGAAGATACAGAATGAGAGGAATGGCTTTGATGAAAAAGATACCTACTTTTGATGATCTAGTTTTCTTGCCAGGTACATTAACAAGATTTGTTATTGAAGGTTACAGAGAAAAATGTGAGACCAAAACTATTATTGGTCCAAGATGTGAAAATCCAATTGAGCTTGATATTCCAGTTTACATTACGGGAATGAGTTTTGGAGCTTTATCTTATGAAGCAAAAACTGCATTAGCTAGAGGTGCTACAATGGCTGGTAGCGCAACATGTTCTGGTGAAGGTGGAATGATACCAGATGAGAGAAGATATTCAGAAAAATGGTTTTATCAGTGCATACAATCAAGATACGGTTTTAACCCACACCATGCACAACTTGCTGATGGAATTGAGGTATTTATTGGACAAGGACAAAAAGTTGGAATGGGTGGTCATTTGATGGGTCAAAAAGTTACTGACCAAGTTGCAGAAATGAGATCGCTACCTGCAGGTATTGATCAAAGATCTCCAGCAAGACATCCTGATTGGCTGGGTCCAGATGATTTAGCTTTAAAAGTTCAAGAGCTTAGAGAATTAACAAAAAACAAAGTGCCAATTCAATTAAAACTTGGAGCAGCTAAAGTGTATGATGATGTAAGGATGGCAGCAAAATGTGATCCAGATTCAATTTATCTTGATGGAATGGAGGGTTCAACAGGTGCTGGACCACACATTGCAGCTGCAAACACAGGTATCCCAGGAATTGCTGGAATTAGAGAAGCAAGAAGAGCTTTGGATGATGTAGGTAAAACTGGAAAAGTAACTTTAATTTATGCAGGTGGTGTTAGAGATGGAGCAGATATGGCTAAAGCTTTAGCACTTGGTGCAGACGCAATTGCAATCGGAACAGGTGCAATGGTGGCTTTAAATTGCAATAAGGAAATACCAGAATCTAACTTTGAAAAAGAAATGGGTGTTCCCGCAGGTCATTGCTATCACTGTCACACTGGTAGATGTCCGGTAGGAGTTGCTACTCAAGATCCTAAATTAAGAAAAAGATTAAATCCTGATGATGCAGCATTAAGAGTTTATAATTACTTGCATGCGATGACATTAGAGGCTCAATTGTTGGCTAGAGCATGTGGAAAAACAAATATTCACTCGCTAGAACCAGAAGATATGGCTGCATTAACAATGGAAGCTTCTGCTTTAGCTAAAGTGCCTCTTGCAGGAACAAATCATACAGTAGGAGTTAAAGATTTCCATAAAATCTAATAGCAAATATGCCAAAGAAAAAAGGTAAGAAAAAAGCCAAATCAAAAGAGATCAAAGGTCAATTAGGCAAGAAAAAAGAGACTGCTAGAGAAAAAATGATTGGCCAAACAATCGGCTATCGATATGACGTTAATCTTTTGCCTGACTATAGTCGACTCACTCCATTTTTAAAAAAATATATAGAAGCTATGGGTTGGGATGATCTTAATTGGTTAGAAGATGTTCATATGGGATATGAAGAAAATAGACCTGCTGTATTCGATAGAAATGCTAACGGTTGGGTAACGATACCAAGTAAAATAAAATTACCTAACAATCAGCAGGATAGAGATATGATAGCTAGAGAATTATTGGTAAAGTTTCAAATGTCCCCGAATCATCCTCTGGTTGATCTAAAAAAAGCATATTTAAAATTCTAATTTCAATTTCAAGTTGATAAAATAATTATTAACTTCTACTTTTTATAAATAAAATAAAATTGTCAGCGTAAAAAAAATTTCATAGAGTCTATCAACTATTAATAGGAGAGAGAAATATGACTGATCAATTAGGTGCTCTCACAACCTTATTTACAGAATTTTACTATTGGGTAACTGTGGTTCTTATGTTTTTGATCCACGTGGGTTTCTGTATGTATGAAGTTGGGGCATCTCGTTACAAACATCACCAACACACTCTTATGAAAAATACAATGCTGATACCACTGGTAACAGTCACATGGTTTTTCTTTGGTTGGTGGATATACTGGGCATTTCCAACAGGACCTGGATTAGCTCCTTCGATTATGACCGAAAGTACTGGTCTAGTTCTTGGAGGTGGATTTGGTGGAAATGATCTTGCTAATCCTACAAATGCATTGATGGCCGTAAATCTTAATGATCATATAATGGGTGTCTTCTGGGCAGCCTTTTTATTATTTTCATGGACTGCAGCTTCAATTGTATCTGGAGCGGTTATAGAAAGGATAACTACTTTTGCATTTGGAATACTTGCAATTGCAATTGGATCTGTTTTCTGGACAATAGATGCTTCATGGGGATGGCATTTTGATGGATGGATGTTAAAAATATTAGGATATCACGATGCTTATGCTTCCGGAGTAATTCACGCAATTGCCGGAGGTTTTGCCTTAGGTGTTCTGATTGTTTTAGGACCAAGAATTGGAAAATTTTCATCTAGCGGAGAACCAAGAAACATTGGACCAAGAAATCCTTGGTTAGTGACTGTTGGATTATTCTTAATCTATACAGGTTTTTGGGGCTTTTACGCTGCATGTAATGTTCCGATTTATGATCTTGGACCTGAATATGGTATGGAAGGTGTAACTTTCTTTACTGCAACGAACATCTACCTAACTCCCACCACACTCAGTGGAATAACGATGAACTTTTTAATGTCGTTATCTGGAGGGTTGTTAGCAGGGTATGTGGTCTCGAAGGGAGATCCTTTCTGGACTTATTCATCAGGACTTGCGGGAATAATATGTGCATCTGCAGGTAATGATTTATATCATCCAATACAATCAATGATAATCGGTATGATCGGAGTAGTTATAGCTTACAAAATGCATTACTGGGTCGAGAAAAAATATAAAATCGACGATGCGGTTGGAGCGGTAGCTGTTCATGGTTATGCTGGATTTGTTGGTCTTGTAATATGTGGTTTCGTTTTAAATGGTTATCCTTCATCTGGATACAGTGTTGGAGCTATGTGGGATGGAACTAATTATGCAGCAATTAATCCTCTTGGAATGTTTATCGGTGCAATAATAATGTTTTTTGTACTAGGTATGCTTCCTGGATATATAATTGCAAAAGTTCTTCACGGAATGGGTAAATTAAGAATACCAAGAGAAGTAGAACTTGCAGGACTTGACTATACAATTATGGAAGAGGCTAAAGAAGACGAAAAAGCTGTAGTCTCGGCCAGTAGATAAAGGAGGTATGTAAATGGCAACAGTATCAAATTGGATAGATCATTTAAGTGCCTCTGAGGTACAAGGATCTGTCTATCCAGGTGTTGGTTCGGAAGGAGTGCTAGTTATAATAGCAATTCTTATTTGGGTTGGCTGGCATGTTATTTCATCTAAACAAGAAGATGGTAAGATGAATGCAATTGTCAGAAAAAAACCAAGTGCTAACGACTGGAAAAGCAATATAACAGATGGTTAAAACTTTTAAGAGGGCGCATGAAATACTGTGCCCTCTTTTTTTTAATGCAAAATTCTGAAGAAAATAATCAAAATGAAAATAAAACTCCTAGCAAAATGGCACGTCTTGCATGGCCAAAAGCAAAGTATGGAGTAATTATAGCGATATTAATTATTATTGGTGTAAATTTAATTTATTACAAAGATTTCTTTTTATCATTTTTTAAATAATTGTGTTACGTTATTAGATGGCAAAAAATTTATTTAAAATTTCAAAACAAAAAAAAATTAAATATTTTTTGATAAGTTTTGTAGATTTATTTGGTGTCTTAAGATCAAAATTAGTTCCTGCTCATGCAATAAAAGATATGCAAGTAAATGGTGCTGGTTTTGCTGGATTTGCAGCCTGGCTAGATATGACACCAGCTGATTCTGATATGTTTGCAATACCTGATCCTGACAGTTTAATTCAACTACCATGGAATAAAGAAGTTGGTTGGTTGGCTTCAGATTTATGGATGAATGGTAAACCAGTCGATGCTTCACCAAGAGTGATGTTAAAAAAACAAATAAAAAAATTATCTGAATTGGGATATAGCATGAAGTCAGGTGTGGAGTGTGAGTATTTTTTGATTTCTCCTGATGGAAACGCAATTGCAGATAATAGAGATACTCAATCTAAACCTTGTTATGACCAGTCTTCATTAATGAGAAGATATGAGCTTATAAAAGAAATATGTGATTGTATGATTGAAATGGGATGGGGTCCTTATCAAAATGACCACGAAGATGCTAATGGGCAATTTGAAATGAATTGGGATTATTCAGATTGTCTAAAAACTGCTGATAGACACACTTTTTTTAAATTTATGGTTAAAACTATTGCAGAAAAACATGATTTGAGAGCAACATTTATGCCAAAACCTTTTGAAAATTTAACTGGTAACGGATGTCATGCACATATTTCTTTATGGAAAGGAAAGAAAAATATCTTTCTTGATAAACATGATAAGCTTGGGCTAAGCAAGACAGCTTATAACTTTTTAGGAGGCATTATGAAACATGCTTCATCCTTATCTACTTTTTTTAATCCAACAATAAATAGTTACAGACGAATAAATGCTGCACCAACAAAATCTGGTGCCACATGGTCTCCAAGCAGTATATCATATACAGGAAATAACCGTACACATATGATAAGGGTTCCTGATCCGGGAAGATTTGAATTAAGACTTATGGATGGATCCGCAAATCCTTATTTACTTCAAGCTAGTGTATTAGCTGCAGGAATAGAGGGATTAAATAAAAGAATTAATCCTGGCAAACCTCTTTTTTGTAATATGTATGAGGATTATAAAAAATATCCAAACCTTTCTAAATTACCAAATGAACTAAAAGATTCTCTTGATAAAATTGAAAATAATAAAGAAATGAATAAAGCATTTGGAAAAGAAGTAATTAAAAGTTATGTCAAGTTAAGAACTTCGGAATTAAAAAATTTTAATGATAACGAAAAATTTGATAAGTCCAAACCAATTACAAAATGGGAAAGACAGAATACTCTAGACTGTTAAAGTGAAAAGCTTTGATAGTTATAGAAAATGGAAATATACAAAATTTTTATCGAATAAAAATTATAGTTTTAATCGAAACTATATTTTAAATATTATTTCGTCAAAAATAATCACTGATGCTTTTAATTCTATATCTAAATGGAAATACTATAAAAAAACACCATTATTAAAATTAGAGAAACTAAATCGAAATTTAAAACTTAATAATATTTTTTACAAAGATGAGTCGAAAAGATTTCATTTAAAATCATTTAAAGCTTTAGGTGGAGCATATGCTGTAGAAAAAATATCTAAGGGGAAAAAAAATATTATAATATCATCTGCAACAGCTGGAAATCATGGTAGATCAGTTGCTTGGGGTGCTCAAAGATTGGGTTTACAATGTAAAATTTTTGTTAGTCAATATGTAAGTGAAGAGAGAGTAAAGGAAATTGAAAAATTTGGAGCCGATGTAATTCGAGTAATAGGTAATTACGAAAATTCATTAAACGAGTGTAAAAAATTATCAAAAAAGAATAATTGGAATATTGTTCAAGATGTATCTACGAAGAATTATAGTTATGTTCCTTTGTTAACTATGGCTGGTTATTCAATTATGATTAAAGAAATTTCAAAACAAACTACGCATTATATTACGCATATATTCCTTCAAGCTGGCGTTGGTGGCATGGCAGCAGGTGTAGTTGCAGGAGTTGCAAAATATTTCAAAAGAATTCCTAAAATAATAATAGTTGAACCTGATGGAGCTGATTGTGTACTTCAAAGCATAAAAAGCAAAAGATTAAAAAAAATTAAAATAAAAAAAGAAAGTATAATGGGTGGCATGTCATGCAATGAAATGTCTCTTATACCATGGCATGTATTAAAAAAGGCAAGCGATTGTTGTGTTACAGTAAGTGACTCAAAAGTTCCTAAAACCGTTGCAATGCTAAAAGACAAGAAACTGAGTAATAGATCAATAATAGGTGGTGAATGTGCAACACCAGGAATTATCAGTCTTGTTAGTCTTTGTAATAATCCTAAAACAAAGAAATTAATAAATCTTAACGAAAAATCTAATGTTTTAGTTATTGGATGCGAAGGTAATGCAGATGTAAAACTTTACAAACAATTGCTATCTAAAGGCAGAAAGTAAATTATATGTCAAAAAAAGCTGTTGTTTGGATAAGAGATGATTTTAGAATAAAAAATAATTCTGCGTTATCTTATGCAACAAATAATTATGATACTGTCACAGCATTATATATTTACAACAAGGAAAACTTTGATGATGTTAGAGAAGCACAAAAATGGTGGGTAAGTAAATCTTTAATTAATTTTAAAGATGAATTAATTAAATACAATATTGAATTAGAATTAGTATTTTCTGATGAGATAACTTTTTTTAGTAAAATCAAAGGCAAACAAGAAATTTCAATATTTTGGAATAAAATATATGAGCCATCTCAATTAAAGTTAGATAATGATCTCATTAAAATTTTTGAAAAAAACAAAATACTATCAAAATGCTTTAAAGGAAATGTTCTCAATGAATACAATAATGTTACTAAAGATGATGGAAGCCCTTATAAAGTTTATAGTCCTTTTTGGAGAGTTGGAGAGCAAATTTACTTAGATAGCATCCCAAGCAAATCATTAAACGTAAAAAAAGTTAAGAGCAAAATAAAATTATTCAAGAATAATAACATTCCAGATCAAATTTTACCAAAGAAAATTTGGTATAAAAAATTTGAAAAATATTGGGATCCATCTGAAAAACAATCCGAAAAATATTTAAATGATTTTGTCGAAAATAGAATGTTGAAATATGGAGTTGATAGAGATTATCCAGCTATAAATGGTTCATCAAAACTTTCACCATTTATAAGAAATGGACAAATACACGTAAGTAATATTTGGGACAAATGTTATAAATATAAATCAAAAAATGTTAGTGTTAAAAAATATCTTAATGAATTAGGATGGAGAGAATTTTCTCATAGTTTGATTAATTACTTCCCTCAAATGCTAAAAGGTAATTTAAGAAAAGAATTTGATAAATTTCCATGGGATAAAAATGCAAAAAATTTGAAAGCTTGGAAAAATGGTATGACTGGATACCCAATTGTTGATGCCGGGAT
Organism: uncultured Pelagibacteraceae bacterium; assembly: GCA_902618565.1. Taxonomy (GTDB): domain Bacteria; phylum Pseudomonadota; class Alphaproteobacteria; order Pelagibacterales; family Pelagibacteraceae; genus Pelagibacter. Next base: position 14,112 of record CACNAX010000007.1, on the reverse strand, counting down.
GAGACAACTTTATGAAACAGGATGGATGCATAATAGAATTAGAATGGTAGTTGGTTCTTTTCTAGTAAAACATTTAAGAATTAATTGGAAAGAGGGTGAAAAACATTTTAGAAATTGTTTGTTAGATTTTAATGAAGCAAACAATGTTGCACAATGGCAATGGGTTGCTGGCTGTGGTGCAGATGCAGCCCCTTATTTTAGAATTTTTAATCCTATATTGCAGGGTGAAAAATTTGATAAACAAGGTTTGTATGTAAAAAAATGGGTACCTGAACTTGAGAGAGTTCCAAGTAAATTTATTCATAAACCATGGGAGATGGAAACAAAATATCAGGAAGCTATAAAAACTAAAATTGGTTCTGATTACCCTTCTCCAATAGTTGTACATGAAGAAGCTAGAAATGCAGCTCTCAAAGCATTTCAAACTTTAAAAAATTAATTAATCTCCAATAAAATGATGAATAATCAGCCTTTTTGTAGAAGCTAACCTATGTTCAAAAAGGTAAATTCCTTGCCAAGTACCTAACAAAAGTTGTTTGTTTTTTATACTGAGGGATATTTGATTGTTAGTTAAAGCTGACTTTATATGAGCTGGCATATCGTCCTTGCCTTCTATTGTATGAATATATAATTTATTATCCATTGGAGCAATTTTATCAAAATAATTAATTAAATCTGATTGAACATCAGGATCAGCATTTTCTTGAACAATTAAAGATGCACTAGTGTGCTGAATGCTTAAATTTAAAATACCATTATTAAAATTATTTTTATTTATCCAATCTATCGTTTGATTGGTAAATTCATATAATTTTTGACCATTTGTTTTAAGTTCAAGATTAAAAAATTCTTGTCTCATTAATGCTTTTTAGATGTTAGTTCATATAATCGGCTAATGGTACGCTTAAATGGTTTTTCCAATAATCTTGATGATGTGAGTTTTTCAATATTTTGTTCTGCGGTAATGGCCATAGGTATATTTTGATCATACACGATATCTAAAAAAGTAATAAATCTTTGTTGTTGATTTGAATTTAAATCATTAAATGCTGGTACATTTTCCATAACTATAAAAAAACAATTTTTTACTATTTTAATATAATCTTCCGATCCTAAATTTTTATCACATACTTCTTTAAAAGTTAATCGAACAATTCCATCATAAAAATTTTTTAAAATAAATTTTCTTCCTTTAATGTTTAAAATCTTTTCTTTTAAAATCTTATCTTTAGTCATCACTCTAAATAATTTGTTTATTTTAAAATTGTTTTCTTGATTTAAAGGTGAGAAATATCTTTGAGTTTTATTGCCTTTGGACTTTCTATAATCATCATCTATATTTAATTGATATTCAAATGATTGCTTTTGCATTATTTTTATAAAAGGTTTAAATTGATCTCTTTGCAACCCATCTTTATACAAATTCTCGATTTTTATATTGGAAGTTACAATAATTTTCAAATCTTCTTTAAATATTTCATTAAATAATTTTCCAAGTATCATTGCATCTACTATATTTGTAACTTGAAACTCATCAAAATATATTAATTTTGCTTTCGATTTTATTTTTTTAACAAATTTACTTATTTTATTTTCATCATTTTTATCTTTGAATTGGTATACAAAATCGTGAAAGCTTACCATAAACTCATTGAAGTGAAGTTTTAATTTTTTACCCTCAACTAAGTTAAAAAAAAAATCTAATATCATGGTTTTGCCGACGCCAACATCTCCGTAAAGATAAAAGCCTTTTTTGTAATTTTTTTTTGATAAAATTTTTGAGATAAAAGATTTGTAGTTTAATTTATAATATTCTTCTAATGTTTTTATTAGTTTAATCTGATGTGAATTAACATCTAAATTTTTTTTTTTGCAGTAAAGTTTAAACTCTTTAACGAAACTTTTTTGCATTAATTCTTTTTTGAATTAAAATCGATACCGTATTCTGATCTTGGTCCTTTTCTTAATCCAAAAGGTCCAGAGATAAAAATTGTCATTGGCCTTGTTCCTGGCTCGAGGTCTACTCTATGATATGCATTGGCTGATCTAAATCCAATATATCCAGGTTTTCTCCAAAACTTACCTTTTTTAGTAGTTTCCCAATAACCACCTCTCAAAATTATTGTAATATAAGGGAATAGATGATTATGAACTCCATCCCCATGATCATCATCTAACATTTCATGAATTAATATATTAAATGGGAACCATTTTGGTCTATTCCTAAATAATAAATAATATCTATTCATCCATGGTTTGGCTTCATTAAATTTTGGGTGAGACGGTCCCCTATCTAAAACTACCTTTTTTCTTCCAATTTTTTCTAAAAATTTTAATAACATTAATTTGATCTTATAATTCCATTATTTTTAATTAAAAAAATATTAGCATTATTAATAAATGGTCTCGATATTTTTTCGTTATTAAATTTAATTACATTTTCTGTTTCAGAATTAGTTAAATTGATAATCAAAATTCTTCCATTATCGGTAGACAAATAAATTTTATTCTTAGCAATAACAAAACCTACTGGTTTTACTTTTTCTCTTTTTTTAAAATTTGAGAAAACATCAGTTATCCTAATTATATTTCCAGTCTCAGTATCAATGACAAATAAATATCCTTCCTCAGAAATATTAAAAATATAATTTTCAGAAATCGTAGGTTTTAAACTGGAGTTTACTGTTTGCTTCCATTTTACTATTCCAGTTCTTGTGTCAATCGAAAATAATTCATTTTTATTATTTGAAAAATATATTGTCTCATTATTTAAAATCATTTCCGAATTTTTAAGACTAAATGCGTTTAAGAATATTTCGTTACTTTGAGTAGGTGTTTGCCATACTAAACTACCATCGTTAACATTTAAGGCTGTGAGATCTCCTAAATTGTTAAGCGAGTAAACATTATCATCTTTAAATACTATAGATAATTTTTTTTGTGATTTAATAAATGTATTTTCTGTTTTGAAATTCCATAATTCATTTCCATCAATTACAGAAAAACATCTTATAACATTATCAAAATCAACAGTTATAAATTTATCTGCTTGTACAGCAACATTAGAATTAAAAGGAGTCATGCCTTCTGTTTTCCAAATTAATTGTCCATTTTCTAAGTTTATTGAAAAAATATTAGATAAAGTATCAACAACTAAAAGTCTGTTATCTATATAATTAAAATATAATATTGGATTAAGCTTTCTCTCTTTCTTTGAATAATGATTTACTTTCCATAAAATTTCAAAATTCTCATTAATTCTGAATATTGTGCCTTTGTTATCAAAATAAATTAGATCGTTATTTTGAATAAATAAAATTTCTGTATCTATTGAATTAAACTGTTTAATCCTTGAGAATTTAAATGTTTTCTTTTTTTCAAATGTTGGCTCAAAGTTAATGTTTCCATTATTATTTGTAATATTATTTACAAAACTATTGTCTTTAACTAATTTAGAAAGATTTATTTGTATATTTGGATTTAATTGTTCTTGAATTGGTTTAATTTCTTCAAATAAAATTTTAGAATTAGCTTTTTCTACAGATTTATCACTTTGACCACAAGATGATAATAAAAGCAAAAAAACGAAATATAATATTATCCTACTCACTGAAACTAGATCTTAGCCTTTTTTGAGCTTTGGTTTTTATCTTAGAGTTATTATTTTCAAGACTAACTATTTGCTCAAAAAATTCTTTAGATTTTTGCATTTGATTTTTTGATAAATAATATTCTGCCATAATATAAAGACTATGTGGTTTCCATATACTATCTGCTTTAATTAAAGGATTAAAAATAGCTAACAATTCATTTTCATCTGAAAAGTCTGAATTATATAGGCCTTTTTTAAAGATTGTTAGCTCTTTAAACTTTTTATCCAAGCCAATATCATTAATTAAAATATCAAAATAATTGTTAATTTCATCTTTTGAATTTATCAAATCTTTATCTAGCAAAAAATAAAAAGCTAGAGGAGAATATGTTTTATCTTTAGCATTAATCACCTCTTTAAGATCTTGGATCACATTATATTTATTATCAGCTTCATATCTTATTACAGCTAAGTCGTATTTATCAGCTAATTTTTCTCTTTTGCTTGATTGATATTCTTCAAAAGAAAAGTAGCCAATTAAACCCAAAATAATTATTACTAATATCGAGATTAAAGAATTTTTATTATTTATGAAAAAGTTTTTAATTTTTTCATTACGTGTTTGGGTATTTATTATTTCAATATCTTCATCCATTAAATCATTTTCCTAAGTACATATTGTAAAATTCCACCATTTTTGTAATACTCTAATTCGTTATTAGTATCTATTCTGCTTAACATTTTAATTCTCTTGATGTCTCCAGAGACATATTTGATTTCAACATCAACTGCATCTCTAGGATCTATACCTTTTTCTAAGTCAACAATAGAAAATAGTTCTGAGCCATCTAATTTTAGATTAGTTCTATTTATTCCATCTTTAAATTGTAATGGTAGTATACCCATTCCTATAAGATTTGATCTATGAATTCTCTCAAAACTTTCTGCAAAAACAGCTTTTACACCTAAAAGTTTAGTTCCTTTGGCCGCCCAATCTCTAGAAGAACCAGTTCCATACTCTTTACCACCAATAACAACTAAATCGGTACCTCTTTTTTTATATTCAACAACCGCATCATATACTGGCATTACTTTTTCCTCAGGGTACAACTTTGTAAAGCCACCTTCAGTACCAGGTGCCATTTCATTTCTAATTCTTATATTAGCAAAAGTCCCTCTCATCATAACCTCATGATTTCCTCTTCTTGCTCCATATGAATTATAATCTTTAGGAAGTATTTGATGTTTCATAAAATATTCTCCAGTCGGACTATCTTTTTGAATTGATCCAGCAGGTGAAATATGATCAGTGGTAATGCTATCACCTAATATTAATAGTGGTCTTGCATCCTTAATTTCTTTAAATCCTTCCGGTTTATCAGGAAGATTATCAAAAAATGGAGGTTTTTTTACATATGTTGAATTATCTTCCCAATTATAAATATTGGTTTCTTCTGTCTTAATTTTTTGCCATTGTTCTGGTCCTTGGGAAACATTTGAGTATCTTTTTATAAACATTTCTGCATTTAATGAATTTCTCAATGTTTCTTCTATTTCTTTGTTAGATGGCCATATATCTTTTAAAAAAACATCTTTACCATCTTTATCTTTACCTAACGGATCCTTATACAAATCAAATCTCATAGTTCCTGCTATTGCATAAGCAACGACTAATGGCGGAGACGCTAAATAATTTGCTTTTATTAAAGGTGAAATTCTTCCTTCAAAGTTTCTGTTTCCAGATAAAACCGAAACAGCATAAATATTATTATTTTTTATGGAATCTGAGATATTATCTGCTAATGGACCTGAATTACCAATACAAGTGGTACATCCATAACCAACTAAATTAAAACCTAACTTATCTAAATAAATATTTAGCCCAGCTTTTTCTAGATAATCTGTAACTACTTGCGATCCAGGTGCCAAAGATGTTTTTACCCAGGGCTTAGTCATCAAACCTTTTTCAATTGCATTTTTTGCTAGTAAACCTGCTCCAATTAGTACACTTGGATTGGAAGTATTAGTACAAGAAGTGATTGCAGCAATTAACACATCGCCATCGGTTATTTTAAAATCTTCTTTTTCAACATCATAAATATTTGGCTCTTCTTTTTTTGTAATTTCTGAAAATACTTTTTTAAAATTTGATGATGCGTTAGTAAGTAGAACTTTATCCTGTGGACGTTTTGGTCCAGAAATAGTTGGTACTATAGTTGACATGTCTAAAGATAGTGTGTCTGTAAATTCAACATCTAAACTTGCCCAAAGTCCTTGCTCTTGAGCATACTTTTTTACAATTTCAACATTTTGATCATCTCTTCCTGAGAATTTTAAATATTTTAAAGTTTCATCATCAATTGGGAAAAAACCACAAGTTGCACCATACTCAGGAGCCATATTTGCTATAGTAGCTCTATCTGCTAAAGTCAGATTTTTTAGTCCTTCGCCATAGAATTCAACAAACTTTCCAACAACTCCCTTGTCTCTCAACATTTTAACTACTGTTAAAACAAGATCAGTTGCTGTAGTACCCTCTGGCATTTTTGACTTCATTTCAAATCCAATAACTTCGGGAATTAACATTGAAATAGGTTGACCTAACATTCCAGCCTCAGCTTCAATTCCGCCTACACCCCAACCCAAAACAGATAAGCCATTTACCATAGTTGTATGACTATCTGTTCCAACCAAAGTATCTGGAAATATGTATTCTTCATCTTTATATTTTTCATTCCAAACAACTTTTGAAAGGTATTCCAGATTGACTTGATGACATATCCCAGTTCCTGGAGGAACTATTCTAAAATTATTGAATGCTTGTTGGCCCCATTTAAGGAAAGAATATCTTTCTGCATTCCGATTAAATTCAATATCAACATTTTCTTTTAAAGAATTTTTATTTGCAAATTTATCTACTTGTACAGAGTGATCAATTACTAAATCAACTGATGATAATGGATTGATAGTGCTTGGATCTTTATTTTTTTCTTTTACAGCCTCTCTCATTGCTGCTAAATCTGCAACTGCAGGAATTCCAGTGTAGTCTTGAAGCAAAACCCTCGCAGGCCTATATGCAATTTCTGTATTAGAACTTTTAGATTTTAACCAATTTTTAATAGCTTCAATTTGATTTTTATTAACCGTTATATCGTCCTCAAATCTTAACAAATTCTCAAGTAAGACTTTCAATGATTTTGGAAGCTTTGATATACCTGCTAAACCATTTTTCTCAGCCTCTTTCAGTGAGTAAAAATTATAACTTTTGCCGTTAACTGAAATTTTAGTTAACGAATTGAATGAGTTTTTGTCTCCTGGTTTCATATTTAATAATAAAATGTAGCTATGCAGCCTAATAAAAGCGCTGACATAACATAATTGAACCATTTAATAAATTTCTCATTTGTCGCGAATTTTCTCATAAATTTACCAATTAAAGTCCAAAATAGGATGCTAAATATAGCAAAAAAAAAGGCAGAAGTTAGGAGCCAGAAGGAATAAGTAAAAAAGTTATCTCCAGATTCGATGTAAGTTGATACTGCAATAATTGCAACGATTACTCCTTTAGGATTTAAGAATTGAAAAAGAAATGTTTCTATAAATTTTACAGGTTCAAGTTTTTCTTTTTGATTTGATGATTTAGAAAATGAAATTCTGTAAGCCAAGTAAACTAGAAATGCAGAGCCTGTAAAAACTAAAATTTTTTGAATTATTGGGTATAATTTAAAAATGTTAATTAGCCCAAAATTGACTAAAGATAACATTGAAGTAAAACCAAATATAACACCTAACATTAGAGGTATAGTTTTTTTTACTCCATGATTAAAACCTGAATGAGATGCAACAATATTATTTGGACCAGGCGAACAACTGGTAACAAAAAAAAATAAACTTAATGATAATAGTTCTGGATGCATTTAAGCAATCGGTAATCCATTCTCTGCTTCTTGAGATGGATGAACTAAAGTTACTCTACCCTCTGCATCTATAGCTCCAAGAATTAATACTTGCGAAACAACTCCAGCAATATTTTTTTCTGCAAAATTACAAACACCGATTACTTGTTTTCCTTTAAGATTCTCTTCGTTATAATAATGAGTAATTTGAGCTGAAGATTGTTTTATCCCTATCTTTTCTCCAAAATCAACTTCTACAACTAATGAAGGTTTTCTTGCTTTTTCATTTTTTCTTACAGAAATAATTGTTCCTAATCTAATATCTACTTTATCAAAATCTTCATACGTAATTTGTTCTTTCATAAATTTAATATATAATGATTTGTAAATGAGTACAGAAAATAATCCTGATAAAATTTATAAAGATTCGATACGAATATTGACAGATTTGATTGCTTTCAAAACTATTTCTGGAAACGATAATAATAGTCTCATTAATTATTGTGATGATATTTTAAAAAATTTAGGAGCAACTTCATTTAGAATTTTTGATGGTGATAAAAAAAGAGTTAATCTTTTTGCTTCTTTAAAATCTAAAAATGGAAATGATAAAAAACCTATTATTCTTTCAGGTCATACAGATGTAGTCCCAGTTTCAAAAGGCTGGTCTACTGATCCATTTGTTGCAACTATAAAAAATGAGAAATTATTTGGGAGAGGTTCTTGTGATATGAAAGGTTTTATTGCATGTGCTCTAGCATATGCTCCTGTATTTAAAGAAAATAATTTAGATAGAGACATTCACTTTTCATTTACATTCGACGAAGAAACTGCATGCATTGGTGCACCATTATTATTAAAAGAATTAAAAAAAAGAGATATTAAAGATGGAATTTGCATTATTGGTGAACCAACCAATATGAAAATCATTGATGCCCATAAAGGTATGAATGAATATACAGTTCACTTTGGAGGTTTAGCTGGTCATAGTTCTAAACCAGGCCAAGGTGTTAATGCAGTTGAATATGCATCGAGATATGTAAATAAGTTATTAGAAATTAGATCAAAACTAAAAGAAAGAGCTCCTAAAGATTGTATATTTAATCCACCATATTCTACATTATCAGTTGGTGGAGTTTCAGGTGGTATAGCTCATAATGTTATCGCTGATAAATGTAAAGTTGAATGGGAAACTAGACCAGTGGTAAGAGAAGATGGAGATTTTGTAAATCAAATAATAGACGATTATGTTGATAAAGAATTATTGCCAGAAATGAAAAAAGTTTTTTCAGATGCTTATATTAAAAAAGAAATTATAGGCGAAGTAGTTGGATTTAATAGATTGAACGATTCTGAGGCTTGTGAATTCGTTTCTAGTATAACTGGTGACAATTCAAGAGAAGCTGTTTCATTTGGAACAGAGGCTGGACTCTTTCAAGAAGTTGGTATTAGCACTGTAGTTTGTGGACCAGGTTCGATTGAACAGGCTCACAAAATTGATGAATATATAGAACTTAATGAATTAAAGAAATGTCTAGACTTTTTAAAAGGTGTAAAAGATAAATCTATAAATTAATTCCAACCACCTACAGATTTAACTTCTAGAAATTCAAGCAATCCCTCTTTACCTGCTTCCCTTCCAATTCCAGAATGTTTGAAACCTCCAAAAGGTGCATCAACTGCAATACCAGCACCATTTACATCAACCATTCCAGATCTAAGTTTTCTGGCAACTCTTTGTACTTTTTCCTTATCTTGAGTTTGGATATAGTTTGTTAATCCATAATCAGTATCATTTGCAATTTTAATTGCCTCTTCTTCAGTTTCAAATGGAATAACAGATAAAACAGGACCAAATATTTCTGTTCTTGCAATTTCCATTTCATTTTTTACATCTACGAAAACTGTCGGTTTTACATAATAGCCATCATTTAATCCGGTTGGTTTTCCAATTCCCCCTGCAACTAATTTTGCTCCTTCATCTATTCCTTTTTGAATTAAACCTTGAATTTTATTGAATTGAGTTTCAGAAATTACAGGACCAATATGCTCTCCATTTTTATTTGGATCATCTACTTTAAATTCATTTGCATATTTTCTCAGTCTTTCTATCGCTTCATTATATATTGACTTTTCAACAAGCATTCTAGTAGGAGCATTACATGATTGTCCTGAATTTCTAAAACATCTAAATGCACCTCTTTCAATTGCTTCAGCATCAGCATCTTCAAATATAATATTTGCACCTTTTCCTCCTAGCTCCAAACTTACTCTTTTAAAGTCCTTTGCAGCATTTTGAGAAATTAAAGCCCCTGCTCTTGTGGAGCCTGTAAATGAAATCATATTTACATCTGGATGACTTGTTAATGCATCTCCCGTTATTTCCCCATCTCCATTTACTAAATTAAAAACACCTTTCGGAAATTTTGCTTCATCTATTAACTCAGCTATGATCATTGCCGATAAAGGTGCTAATTCTGAAGGTTTTAAAATCATAGTACAACCAGAGGACAATGCGGGAATGACTTTTAAAGTAACTTGATTTATTGGCCAGTTCCACGGTGTTATTAATGCACACACACCTTTAGGCTCATATATTATTCTTTGATTTTTTGCATGATCTCCCAAAGGTTTTTCGAATTCAAATTCTCTTAGATAACGAATAAATGATTTTGTATGACTCGCACCAGTTCCTGTTTGTAGTTTTGACGCAAAGTCTTTTGGCGCTCCCATCTCTTGAATAATTGCATCTGTAATATCATTCCATCTTTTTTTATATAAAGAATAAAATACTTCTAATAATGACAATCTTTCTTCTTTAGAGGTAAATCCCCAAGTTTTAAAAGCTTCTTTAGCTGCTAAAACTGCATCATTGATATCCTCCTTACTGCCTAAAGAAATTACTGCACAATTTTTTTCTGTTGCTGGATTTATGACCTCAATATCTTTTGGGTTTTTTGGGGGAACCCATGAACCATTAATATAAAAATTTCTCTTTTCAATCATGCGCGCAAATTATCCTTTCTTCATGATTTTGCAAATAAATTTGTTAATTCATAAACAATTGTTGCAGCAGCTAGAGAAGTTACTTCTGCATGGTCATAAGCAGGCGCAACTTCAACTACATCTGCAGAAATCAAATTTAAGCCTGATAAACCCCTGAGAACGTTTACCATTTCTCTTGTGGTCATTCCTGCAATTTCAGGTGTTCCTGTGCCTGGTGCAAATGCTGGATCTAATACATCAATATCAATGGACAAATATAATGCATTATCACCTACTCTATTTTTTATTCTTTCAACGATTTTATCAATTCCCTCTGTTTGAAATTCATCACAATGAATAATTTTAAATCCAAAGCTTTCATCATTTTTTATATCATCTCTGCTATAAAGTGGACCTCTTATACCTACATGCATAGAGGCATCATCTAAAAATAAATTTTCTTCACGAGCTCTTCTAAATGGAGTGCCATGCGTATATGGTGCTCCAAAGTAGGTATCCCAGGTATCTAAATGGGCATCAAAATGAACAAGTGATACGGGTCCATTATTCTTTTTATTGGCTGCTCTAAGTAAAGGCACAGCAATTGTGTGATCTCCTCCAAGGCTTATTATTCCTCCAACTTTATTTAATAAATCGGTTGCTCCTACTTCAATTTGTTTGATGGCTTCATCAATATTAAATGGATTGCAAGTAATGTCACCTGCATCTGCAACTTGCTGTACTTTGAATGGTTCTACATCATAATTAGGATGATAATTAGTCCTTAAATGTCTAGATGCTTGTCTAATACTTTGTGGGCCAAATCTTGCACCTGGTCTATAACTAGTGCCTGAATCAAATGGAACTCCGACAATAGCAACATCACAACTTTCTACATTCCTTAGCTCAGGTAATCTTGCAAATGTTGAGGGGCCCGCATATCTTGGCACTTCTGTGCCACTAACAGGCTGAATAGGTTTTTTAGACTTTGTCATTTTAGTAATAAGAATATTATTAGAATGATCCAGAAAAAGGGATAATAGAAATATATGTATTTTTTTGCAAACATCTTAGGCACTGACTCATGATCTCTATTAATATTTTTTTTTCTTTTTCTTTTTTTCATTAAATAAATCCTATCACATTCATATTATATCTAATATCATCAAAATTATTAAAATGAGATACATTATATTAATATTTCTATTATTTTTTAATTTTTCTTATGTAAATGCAGATGCAATATATAATTTGATTAAAATTCCTAATTTAGAAGTTCATAAGGTTGATAATTTAAATGGTATCAAATATTTGGTATCGAAAAGAGGTTTTGTAATAGGTGATACAAATAATATTAAATGTAACGGCATAAATAATAATGATTTGGATCGTGAATTTAATACAATTCAAAATAATCTGAGGGATTATAACTCAAATTTCTTAAGGAAAATAAATTTGAAATTTGTAGTTCTATGCAAAAACTTACAAATTTCAGGCATTAATACAGGAGGTATACCAGATAATAAATTCAGAACTTTAATCTTAGACTTAACATTTAACCAAAACTATTTCGAAAGAATGATCCATCATGAAATATTTCATATGATTGACAACAGTTTTCCAGAGCTTTTTAAAAAAAATAAATGGAGTGAACTTAATAATAAAGATTTTTCTTACGCATCATGTTCTACATGTACTGATTTATTAGGTTTAGATTTAGAAATTACGAAAGGCTTTTTAACAGAATATTCAATGAGCACAGCTGAAGAAGATATGGCTGAAATTTATTCATTATTAAAAACAAACTTTAAAGAAATAGATTTATTAATTAAAAAAGATAATATTTTAACTAAGAAGAAAAATTTCTTAATTAATGGTCTTAAAGAAATAGATGAAAAGTTTATTTTTTGAATGATAAAAAAAATTAAACCATCACTATCTGAAAAAATATTATTTATTTTTCTTATTCAGCTTATTATTTTAACTTTAGGTTCATTTTATATATTAAGTAATAAATGTCTTTTTGTAAAAAAAATCAATTTAAATAACATTGATTTTAAAGATAAGCAGAATATTGCAATTATGGAGGTTGAATGCGGTAACGTTCTAATAGAATTGGATCCTAAAATTGCACCTGAAGCTGTAAATCGATTTAAGAAGTTAATAAATAGAGGTGCCTATAATGGTTCAACTTTTTATCGAGTAATAGAAAATACTTTAATACAAGCTGGAGATATTGAATATGGAAATGTATCTAATCTAAATTATTCTAAAGTAGGAACTGGTAAGTCTGGTTTAGGAACAATTAAATCTGAGCTTAGTAGTAATTTTTTATTTAATGCTGGCTCTGTGGCTTTTGCTAGGAAAGATCAATTCGACACAGAAGATAGTGAATTTTTTATTACTTTAATAGATATACCAATATATCAAGGTGAGTACACTCCAATTGGAAAGGTAATTGCAGGGATGGACTCTTTAAAAAAAATTAAAGTGGGAAATAAATCAACTTATGTATTAAAACCTGATTATATTAAAAATCTAAAGTTATTAGTTAACTAGAGGTTTTCCAGTAGATAATGTGTGTTTAATTCTATCTTGGGTTTTACTTGTCTCAATTAATTTCATGAAAGCATCTAACTCTAATTTAAACAACTGATCTTCTGTAAGAGTTTTATCTATAGTTGTATCACCACCACTTAAAACATTTGCTAGCTCTGTTCCAACCATCATTCCATGATCTAATATAATTTTATCATTATACAGTTTTTCTAACATACCAACCATTTTGTCTTTTAAAGATTTACCAGATAAATTAAATGTGCATTCTATTGGAGGAGTAAATTCTTTATTTTGATCCAAAATTTTCCTTGCTTCATTTAATAGACTATTTCTGCTCATAATTTTTTTATTTTCAGGGATTAAATACTTTAGAGGTTCGGCTTCTACTGGAGATGTTGCAGTTTTTGCATAACCAATGATGTCAAAAACTTTTAAAGGTGCAAAATCTGGGTCATTTTTTGCCTCTTCTGTTTGAGACCATCTCCATAACATTTCTTTACATCCTCCTCCGGCTGGAACTAAACCAACCAATGTTTCAACTAATCCAATAACAATATTTGTATGCGAAGCAACAAAGTTACTTTGTACTAAAACTTCAAAACCCCCTCCAAGTGTAAGACCTGATGGTGCTGAAACTACTGGAAATTTAGAGTATTTTAAGTGTTTACATGTTTCTTGAAAATAACCGACAAATTTTTCAATTGATTTAAAGTCACCTTTATCTGCAAAATTCATGGTATATGTTAAATTAACACCAGCAGAAAACTGCATACTTTCATTAATAATTATCAATGGTTTGTCTGTAGCGTTTTTTAATGAGTCCATTGAGTCGTAATCCAAAGCGTTTGCTTTAGTTGTAAATTCGACAATGTTAAATTCAGGAAATCTGTAAATTTCTGCAGAATTATTTTTATCAACTTTAAGGGCTCTTGGTTTAATTTTTCCTAAAGTTTCAATTTCAGTATATTGTTGTCTCTCACCATAAAAATTTTCATCTTTGGATTTTGATAAATTTTCTAAAAATTTATTTCCCTCAAAATTATCAATTTTTTGAAAAAAATTATTTACTCCAATTTCTTT
>CACNAX010000006.1 GCA_902618565.1 uncultured Pelagibacteraceae bacterium | reverse complement strand
CCCTTTCACGTCTTTTAAGAGCATCTTTTAATTCTTTAAAAAAAATCTCTATTAACTTTTTTAGGTCTTTCTTTTTAAAATTTGGATAATTATTTGAGAGTTTATTTATAAGATCTGATTTCTTTACAGCCAATTATTTACTCATCATCTTTTTTTTTTTTATCATCTAGCTTCTCAGACAAAGACGAAAAAGGGAGATTTTTTCCGCTAAGTGGACTTGAAAACTTAGTGACGGCCTCTTTATTTTGTAATTCTTCAAGTAATTTTATGCTTAAATTTACTTTTCTTTTTTCAATATTTAACTCCGATATTGCAGCATCTATTCTCTCTCCACCTACAAACCTTGATGGTCTTGCGTCAGATGAATTTATGGCTATGTTGGATTTCTTTATTAAAAATTCCAACTCACAATTCTCTGGCTTAACTATTAATCCCTTATTATCTGTAGAAACAACTTGTACAGTTATAATATCATTAACATTTTTTCCCTGGAACCAATCAAATGGATCTTTAGTTAATTGTTTTAAGCCTACACGAATTTTTTGCTCATCTTTTTTAATTTCCAACACTTTTACTTTAATCTCTTCACCTTTTTTAAATTTCTTTAATTCTTCATCTGGATTTTTTGTGTAACTTAAATCATTTGCATGAAGAAAACCATCGATATCAAAACCTCCAAGCTTAACGTATATTGCGTACTCATTACTGCTTGAGATGACTCCATTTACTTCGCTACCTTCTGGATATTTATCCATAAATGCTTGATATGGATTTTCTAGAGTTAATTTATGGGATATGGCTATTCTTCTTTTTTCTTTATCTATTTCTGTAATTACGCAATCTATCATGTCACCAATGTTAAATAATTTTTTTGGTGCAACATTTCTTTTTGTCCAACTCATTTCACTACTATGTAGTAAAGTACTTAAACCAGGCTCTAATGAACAAAAACATCCATAATCAGTTATTTTTTCCACTTTAACTTTATATTTCTTTCCAACTTCATAATTTGAGATGTGTTCAAATGGATCGGGTGATAGTTGTTTTATAGAGCAGCCTATTTGAAGTTTTTCTTTGTCAATTGAAATAACTTTCAAATCGTGCTTTTCTCCAATATTAAAAATTTCATCAGGATGGTTTACTCTAGAATAAGAAATTTCTTGCAAATGTACTAATACATCTATCTCATTATTTACCTCAAAAAAACATCCAAAAGATGAGTATCCTTTTACAACTGCATCTTTAATTATGTCTCCTACTTTAAACTTTTCTATAATTTTTGCTTTATCTTCCCTTTTATTGTGAGAAACTATTTGTCTTCTTGAAACACATGCATTCCCTCTTAGTTTATCTAGTTTAATTATTGCAAATTTTTGTTCAACACCAATTAGATGATCAATATTTTTTAAAGGCTTATCACTTATTTGTGATCCAGGGCAAAACATTAAAGATCCAGTATCAATATGTTCTACAATAACTCCGCCTTTACATTTAGTTGTAATTTTTCCAATAATAGACTGGTTATCTTCGTAAGCCTTTTCAAGTTTGTACCACCCCTTTATCTTTTGTGCTTTGAGAGCGGATACTACAACTTCACCATTTTTATCCTCAATTTTTTCAAGTAACACAGAAATCGTTTCTCCAATTTTAATTTTATCTTGAGATCCGATTAATTTTAGTTCATTAACATCTATTATTGGCTCACTTTTTAATCCAGCTATAAATATAAAAACAAACTTTTCTGTGATCTTTGTTATTTTTCCTTCTATTATTTTTCCCTCTTCAATGTTATTTTTTGAAAGTTGAGAATTTAGTAGCTTTTCAAATTCTTGATTTGCTGGTGTATTTAAGTCTTTAAAAATTTCCATTAAAATTTATTTTTTTGTCCATTATCTTTTTAATTTTATAAAAGCACGACTTCTTACTTAATTTAGAAGTATTAATCAAGATTGAATCTTTAGTTTTTTTTAATGGACTGTGCTTACGATTTTTATCCAAATAGTCACGTTTTCTAAGGCTTTTTAGAACATCTTTATATGTTATTTTCTTTTTCAATTTTTTTAACTCTAAAAATCTTCTTTTAGCTCTTATATTTAAATTTGCTGTTATATAAAATTTAAACATAGCATCTTTCATAATGACAGACGTTATATCTCGACCATCAAGTATAGATCCTAAATATTTTTTTGGTGGATTGTAAGCACAATTTATTTGAAATTTTTTCACAAGTTTTCTTATATTTTTATCTTTCGCAACAATTGCAGCAGAAATTGCAACTTTATCAGATAATAAATTTTTTCTACTTAGATTTCTTAAATTTAATCTCTGCATTTTTTTTCTTATTAATTTGTAACTAAATTTTTTTTTATCTTTTATTCTTAACTCTCCAATTAATCGATAAATTTTTCCTGTATCTAAATATAGTAGCTTATAATGTTTTGCTATGTACTTTGATTGTGTTCCAGCACCTGCTGCTGCTGTAGAATCTATTGCGACAGTTATTAATTTTTTTTTTGTATTCAGTTTATTTTACCACCTAAAGATTTTATTTTACTTAAAAAATTCGGAAAAGAAGTTTTAATAGACTCAGTATCATGTATATACCAATTTCCACCCAAGGTTAATGCTGCGATACAAGACATCATAAATACCCTGTGATCTTTCATAAAATCTTTAATTATATAATCTCCATTCAAACTTAGTTTGGGGTTGCCGTGAATTTTAATATTAAAATTTTCAATATCTACTTTTATACCTATATTTCTTAAGAATTTAATTGCAATATTCAGTCTAGGACTTTCTTTATTATTCAATTCTTTCAAATCATAAAATTTAGATACTCCTTTTGCTCTGGCAGCAATCAAAAAAATTAATAAGAATTCGTCAATTGCTGAACTATTGAAACTCTTAGGACAATTTATTGCTCTCAGATTTTTAGTACTTTTGATTTTAATATCTGCTAATGGCTCGTTTTTATAAATTTTTCTGTTTACAAATTGAATATTTGCATTCATTTTTTTTAATATTCTTATAATTCCTATCCTTGTATTGTTGGTATTTATTTTTTGAATTGTTAAAGATGAATCACTCGTCAGTATTGTTAGCACAATAAAAAATGAGCAAGAGCTAATATCTCCCGGAATACGATAATTGAAAGCTTTAAAATTATGTAGACCCTTTACTTCTATTAAATCATTATTTTTTGTTTTTTTTATCTTTGTAGGTACTTTAAGATTTTTGAAAAAAATTTCAGTATGATTTCTGGACTTTCTAGCTTTAATTTTTGTAGTTCCAGGAGTTTTAAGTGCCGCAAGCATAACCGCACTTTTGCACTGAGCACTTCCTAATTTTTCCTCGTATTTTATTGGTCTAAGATAATTTGATCCTTTTATTTTTACTGGCAATCTTTTATTTTTTGAAATTAAATTTGCACCAAAAAATTTTAATGGTTCTGTTACTCTAGAAAAATCTCTTTTTGAGAGACTTTTATCACCAATAATTTTTATTTCCTTTTTGCTATCAACCAAAAGACCTAAAATTAGCCTAGCTAATGTTCCAGAATTACCTGCATTTATTGTTAATTTTCTTGAAGTGTTATAACCTTTTAATCCAAAGCCATAAATTTCATAATAATTATGAATTTTTTTATATTTGATTCCGAGTTTTTCAATACACTTCAACGAGTTAATAACATCTTCTGACTCTAATAAATTGTAAATTTTAGATTTGCCAATTGCTTGGGAAGCCAAAAGAACACTTCTTATAGATATACTTTTATCACCATTTACCTGAATTTTTTTTTTAAAAGGTTTAATAACATTATCTATTTTAATAAATTTAGACATTGATGAATTAATTTATATTAAATTCATCTCCAAAGTATTGTGATTTTGCGGCTTGATCGCTTATAACTTCGTTGGGGCTTCCAGAAGCTATAATATTACCATTTGATAATATAATTGCCCTGTCTACGCAGTTCAATAAATCTCTTGCTTGATGATCACAAATTACAATGGATATTTCTTCAGTTGATTGCAAATTTAATATAATTTCTTGTAACATTTTAATTGTCAATATATCTAAAGCAGCAAATGGCTCATCTAATAATAATATTTTTGGGTTATTAATTAATGCCATTGATATTACCAATTTTTTTTTTTGTCCTCCTGATAAATGTTTTGCTTTTATGTTTACCAGAGCTTCAAATTCAAATTGTGAAATTAATTTATTAATTTTTTGTTCTCTTAATTCTCTCTCTTTTATGTGTATTTCAGTCACTAATTTTAAATTATCTAGTAGAGTTAAATCATGTATTAATCCACCATGCTGTGGAACTAAACCCAATCTAAATTTTGTAAATCTCTCATTAATGGGTAATTTTGTTGCATTCACTCCATCTATAATGATATCTCCATAATTTGGATCTTTTAGTCCAGTGATTAAATTAAAAATGGTCGATTTTCCAACCCCGTTTGGTCCCAACATCCCCAATATTTCATGTTTTTTTATATTTAAATTAAGATTATTCAATATTTGCCTTTTATTGTAAAAGACCGAAACGTTTTTTAATTCCACAATTGTTTCATCTATTTTAAAGCTTTTTATTCTAAATTTTTTAATAAGGGCCATTCTAGTTAATTAAAAGTTCTATTTTTTCTTCTGAATTTATATTTATATCTTTTGTTAATAAATCAATTATTACTATTTGTGCTTTCATATTTGAATTATTATTTTTAATTGATACATTTCCGTAGGCAATAGCTTTATTTTTATTTATCAACAAATCAAGATTATCACAATTAATTTTATTCTCATCATACTTTATTGCAACATTGCTGTAAAATTTTGAATTTTGATTTGTATAATCATATTTTGCAAAATTTGATGATATATGAATATTAGATCTATCCTTTGATAAAACTTCTCCATTAACATTTTCAAGTTCTAAAATATTGGAATTCTTTAGATTAGTTTTTCCATACTGAGCTAAAATTTTATAAATATCACCATTTTTATTTGTCGTTATATACTCAATTTCTTTAGTGAGATTTTTTATTTTTTTATTTTCTAAATCTTTATTTGTATCTGGTTTTGTTAATTCGGTATTTTTTTTTTGTTTTTTACTAATAATTTCGTTGTTTATAATTTTATCATTATCAACCATATCATTTGTGTTATTTAAATTTTGATTAATTTTTTCATTATCTAAAGTTATTTTCTCAATAGTATCAACAAATTTAGCTTGCGAACTTGTTTGTTCCTTATAAAAATACAAAAAATATATCCCACCAATAATCATTAAAATAAGCAAAAATAAAATAATTTGTAACAGCGATTTGATTGACATTAACTAATATTTGACTTTAAAATATCGTGCATATGTATAATTCCGATTGTGTTTTTAACTTTATTATTTTTGTGGACACATAAGGATGTGATCTTTTTCGAATTCATTATAGATAAAGCTGATGCTGCCAAAGTATCTTTATCAACACTTACAGGGTTTTTTTTCATCACTTTTTTTAAGCTTATAAGATCAAAATTATTAAATTTCTGGGCAATTCTTTTTAAATCTCCGTCAGTTATTATTCCAATAGTTTTTCCACTTCTTTCTTTTATTAAAAGAACACCTAACTTTTTGTCATTAATTATTTTTAGAGCTTTTTTCATTTTTATGTTATCTTTGACAAATGGAATTTTATTTCCAGTTACCATTAAATCGCTAACAGTTTTTAGTTTTGTAGACAACCATCCACTCGGGTGAAATTTTTTAAAATCTAATTTTGTGAAATTCTTAAATTTCATACAAGCGATTGCAATTGCATCACCCAAAGCTAATTGACATGTTGTAGAGGAAGTTGGAACAATATTTTCAGGCCCAGCTTCTTTTATTGATGGCATTAATATTTGTGTGTCAGAGTTTTTAAATAATATAGAGTCTTTTTTAGATGTAATACCAATCAATTTTATATTTTTGTTTCTAGATACATATTGTATGATATTTTTGAGTTCATTACTCTGCCCACTATTACTTATCAAAATTACTACATCATTGGATGTTATTTGCCCCATATCACCGTGACTAGCGTTAGATGCATCTAAATAGAAAGAAGGTGTTCCTGTAGATGAAAGTGTTGCTGCCCATTTTCTTGCAATAATACCACTCTTTCCTACACCTGAGACAATTACTTTTCCGCTTTTACAATTAAGTATAATTCTAATCACGTTAAAAAAGTTATTATTAATATTTTTTTTTAAATTATTTAGCGCGTTAATTTCATATTTAATTACATCTTGAGCAATTTTTTTTATTATATTTTTTTTCATCAATGTGACCAAATATCTGACGTAAAAGAAGCTAAATCTAAATTGACCCTACAATTTATGAATTTAATTGCATCTTTATATAAATCTACTCGTTTTTCTCTTATCAATATATTATTCAAATTATTATAAATTTGATGTAAATAAATTACATCTTTTGCACAGTATTGAATTTGTTTTTCATTAAGCTCACCACCAAAGTCAGAAGATTGTAAATTTTTACTTATATCAATACCAACAAATTCCTTAATTAAATCTTTAAGACCATGTTTATCACTGTAACTTCTAGCTATTTTGCTCATTATTTTTGTACAATTAATATTTTCCAAGGTGATATTTAAATATTTTTTTATAAATAATAAATCTGCTCTTGCGTAATGAAAAATCTTTGTAACATTTCTATCTTGTAAAACTTTCTTTAGATTGGGAGCTTCGTAGTTTTCTCTATCGAGCTGAATTATGTGAGCATCTTTCTTTCCTGTGGATATTTGTACTAAACATAGTTTATCTCTCTCTACATTTAGCCCCATAAATTCACAATCTACAGCTATATTGTCACCTAGCACTAATTGCTCTGGCAAATCTTTCTTGTGTAATTTAATATCTATATTCATTTGAAAGAATATATATATGAAACAGAAAGAAATTCTACTTTTCGGTGCAACTGGGCAAATAGGTAGAAATTTAATAAGAAAGTTAACAAAAAATAACTATAAAGTAATTGCAGTTACCAGAAATATACATACAGCTGGTTATATTCTTAAAACTCAAGCTAACCCTGGTTATTTAGACTTAGTAGAAATAAACAATTTCAAATATGATGTTATTGATGATTTAGTAAAGAAGTGCTCAATATGTATCAATCTAGTAGGAATTTTATACGAAAGTAAAAAAAATCATTTTGAGGCAATTCATAGGGATTTACCAGATATGTTATCGAAAATATCTCATAAACATAAAATTGAAAAATTTATACATATTTCAGCTTTAGGTAATGAGAAAGCGATAGACAGTAAATATGCTGTAAGTAAATTAGAAGGTGAGACAAAAGCAATTAATAACTTTAAGAACTCGATTATATTAAAACCATCAATCGTTTATTCCATTGATGATAATTTTACAACTAATTTTATGACACTTTTAAGTCGATTGCCGGTAATGCCTTTATATTATCAAGGTAAGACAAAATTTGCTCCAATACATGTCAACGATCTTGTCAATATTATTTTTAGAATAATAAATTCAAAAAATAAACTATCTGTTATTGAGTGTATTGGACCAGAAGTTTTAACATTTAAAAAAATAATCATAACCTTACTAGAGTCGATGAATAAGAGAAGATTGCTATTACCTTTACCTTTGCCAATAGCTAAATTTTCTGCCAAAATATTACAATTATTACCAAAACCTTTGCTAACAGAAGACCAATTAAGATTACTCAAATATGATAATATAAAAACAGGTATGCACAAAACAAATCAAGATTTAAATCTTAATGCTGATCGAATATTTAAAGTAGAAATAGATAAATATAGTTATAACTGGAGATCTGGCGGACAATTCGCAAAAAAAGTAAATTTAAAAAATGATTAATTTTTTAGTAATAGGAGTTTGTATTTTTTTACTTTTAGCTGTCATTTATATAGCTGCTAAACCTATAGGCATGGGCATCGAGGCAAGAAGAAATATTAAAGATGACAAAAACAATAGTGATACAGAAAACATTAACGAGTTAGAAAATGATGAAGTCATTAAAAAAAATGGCTTGTCTGAAGAAATCATAAAATTAAATGAACTTAAAAATAAAGGAATTTTAACAGAAGAAGAATATTTAAAAGCAAAACAAAAACTGCTTGGTTAAGCGGACTTTATTTTCTTTTCAATAAATTTTGGCATTTCTTCATCTTTATCAATAACTTCTTCTTTTTTACCTTTTGGTTGGAATACAATCATTAAATGTAAAGGACAATAAGAAAATTTTTCAACTGTTTTTCTTCCACAAAATGAAGAACCTTTCTGGTTTGGGTCACCTTCCATATACTTGCATGTATCTTCAGTTAAATCTTCAAGACTTAAATTTTTTGCTTCCTCAAAGTTAGTATCTAGCAAAAGTGATTTAAATTTTCCTCTTTTACCTTTCAGTTTAATATGATTTTCATTTTTATTTTTAGCTTTATTAATTTGAATAGATTGCTTTGGTTTAATTTTTATCGATAAATTTAACCTATGAGCTTTTCCTATTACAGCATTCCTAGAAACGCCTCCTAGTATTTCAGCGATTTGGCTTGCGGTTCTACCACTGCCCCACAACTCTCTAAGTTTATTGACTTTTTCCTCTGTCCAACTCATAAATACTATATTTAGTGTTTACCTTTGTAATTATAACACTATCTTGCATATAAATAAGCAAAACAAGTTTTTTTTTATAATTTTCAACAAAAATAAACAATTAATTATAACTTGAGGTTGCAAATATTAAATGTGATTTAAATTAAAAAAAATTATAAATAAATATGAGCGCTTTAGCCAAAAATTATAAAAGAAAAAATATCTCTTTTATAAGAGGTGATGGATCATTTCTTTTTTCAACAGATGGAAAAAAATATTTAGATTTTGTTCAAGGTATTGCAGTTAATTCACTAGGACATTCTAATAAGTTTTTAATTAAAGCAATTAACAAACAAGCAAAAAAAGTATGGCACGTTTCTAATGCTTTTAAAATTCCTGAAGGTGAAATTTTAGCAAAAAAACTAGTAAATAGAACTTTTGCCGACTCAGTAATTTTTCAAAATAGCGGGGCTGAAGCTACAGAAACAGCAATTAAAGTAGCAAGAAGATATTTTTATTCTATTGGAAAACCTAAAAAAAATAGAATAATTTGTATAAAAAATTCTTTCCATGGCAGAACTCTTGCTGCTATTCATGCAAGTGGATCAAAAAAGATGACCGAAGGGTTTGGTCCAAAAATCCCAGGTTTTGATCATTTTGAATTTGGAAACCATGAAAAATTAAAAAAATTAATTAATAAAAACACTGCTGCTATTATGATAGAAACCATTATGGGTGAAGGTGGAATAAAAGTTATACCTAATTGGTGTATTAGAGCAATAAGAAAACTTTGTAATAAAAAAAAAATATTATTAATTTTAGATGAAGTTCAGTGTGGAATCGGAAGATCAGGAAAATTTTTTGCTTTTGAATATGCTAAAGTAAAGCCCGATATAGTTCCAATAGCCAAAGGTATTGGAGGTGGTTTTCCGATAGGTGCAGTTTTAATGACAAAAAAAGTATCTAAAGCTATGATACCAGGAACTCATGGGTCGACTTTTGGAGGAAATCCACTATCGATGGCGGTTGGTAATGCTGTTTTAAGTCAAATAAATGAAAAGTTATTAAATAACGTTAATAAAATGTCAAAACATTTCATTTCAAATTTACTTAAAATCAAAGAAAAATATCCTAATATCATTAAAGATGTAAGAGGCGTGGGTTTACTTATAGGTTTACAACTTTTTAATGACCAAACAAGATTTATAAAAAAATTAATGGATAATAAATTATTAACAATTAGAGCTGCAGAAAACGTTATTAGAATACTACCACCATTAAATGTAAAAAAAAGTGAAATTAATTTAGCATTAAAAATAATAAATAAAGTATGTAAGGAATTAAATTAAAATGAAACATTTTATTAATTTAAAAGATATTCCAAGCAAAGATCTTAGAAAAATTATAATTGACGCAAAAAGAAGAAAAAAAAATAGAAAAAAATTAAATGTTTTAGAGGTTGATAAAGGATCTCCTTTAAAAGGAAAAATGCTCGTACAGATGTTTGAAAAGCCAAGCTCAAGAACAAGAATAAGCTTTTACCTAGCCATTAAACAGCTTGGTGGAGGAACATTGACACTTAGATCTAACGAACTTCACCTTGGACAAGGTGGTGAGACGATTGCTGATACCGCTAAAATTTTATCTACATATGGTGATGGTTTCATGTTGAGAACTGATGATGATAGAAAAATTGAAGATTTTCAAAAGCATTTATCAATACCGATAATAAATGGTTTAAGTCCATCATCTCATCCAACCCAAGTATTATCAGATATTTTTACTGTTGAGGAAATAAAAAAAAGACCAATATCAAAATTAAAAATTTGTTGGATTGGAGATTCCAATAACGTTTTGGACAGTTTAATAGCTGCATCTGTAAAGTTTTCTTTTAGATTAAGCATCGGATGTCCAAAAAAATTTGCACCAGGTAAAAAGGTCAAGGATTGGGTAAGTAAAAATAAGAAAAAAATTTTTATTTATCATGATCCAAAAAAAGCAGCTATGGATGCAGATGTGATTTTTTCTGACAAAGTAATATCTCTAAATGATAAAGTGAACAAAAAAAGAAAAAAACAACACTTTCAAAAATTTAAAATTAAAAATGAGATATTTAAATATACAAATAAAAATTGTATTTTTTTGCATTGCTTGCCAAGAGGAGATGAAGTTGAGGAAAGAGTATTTTTAGGAAAAAATTCCCATGTTTGGCAACAGGCATTAAATAGAGTTCATGTTCAAAAAAGTATTCTATTGTATTGTTTCGGAAAACTAAGGTAAAGGTAGTGGATTATCTGAATTTTGGTTAAGATACAAAATAACTGATGCTCTGTCTTTTTCTTTTCTTAATCCAGCAAATGCCATCTTGGTCCCTTTAATATAACTTTGAGGTTTTTTTAAATAACCATTCATTTCCTCAAATGTCCAATTTTTGTCATATGCTGCCATTGCTTTTGAATATTTATAATCTTGTTTTGATGCAACTTTTCTTCCTATTACACCATACAATGCTGGTCCGATTTTATTTTCTCCACCTTTATTTACCAAATGGCAAGCAGAACATTTTTTAAAAACTTTTTCTCCATGAGAAACATCTCCTAATGCAAGTAATGCAGAAATATCAACTTTTTCCTCAATTTTTTCTGCTGTTGAACTTGAAATTTGACTACTTTCTTGAATATCTACTTTGTAAGCTGATTTCTCTGGTTTATCTACCTGGAAAGCGATATCTGAAATTTTCCCAATTCCAATTACAAGCAGAGCAATAAGAAGAACAGCTGCAATAATTTTGTTTATTTCAAATGAATCCATGTTTTTTTTTTAATATGGTCGTATAACATGTTAAACAAAATTTATACGAAATTTAATTTATAAATTTGCGTCTCAAAGACGCATAAAATATGAATATATGAGTAATTCAATTATAATAATTCCATCAAGATTAGCAGCAACAAGACTTCCTCAAAAGCCATTAATAAAAATCAATAATAAAACTCTAATTATGCATGTATATGAAAAAGCTGTACAAAGCCAAATCGGAGAGGTTTATGTTGCAACATGCGACGAGGAAATTGCCTCAGAAGTAAGAAAAAATGGAGGTAAATTTATAATGACAGATATAAATCACACAACTGGGACGGATAGAGTATTTGAAGCCTCTCAAAAATTAAATTTAAAAGATATAGATTTTATTATGAACATCCAAGGTGATGAACCAATGATCAATCCTTTAGATATTAAAAATTTAAATAAGCTATCAAAGGAAAAAAGCTTAAATATTTCAACATTAGCATACAACATTGAGAAAAATGAAGATTATGAGAATGAAAATATTGTAAAAGTTATTACAAAAAACAAAATATCTGATAACTCAATATCAGAAGCTTTGAATTTTCATCGAGTGATTAAAGAAGATAGTTATGACAATATATACCAGCATTTTGGGATATACTTATTCAAGTATTCAGCTTTAAAAAAGTTTATTAATTTAAAAAAAAGTAAAAATGAAATCAAAGAAAGACTGGAACAACTGAGAGCAATCGATAATAATATGAAAATCGACGTGCTATTGGCAAATTATTTTTCCTCTGGAATTGATACTAAAAAAGATCTAGAAGAATACATAAATTTATTGAATAAATAACAATATGAAAATTGTTTACCAAGGAATTGCTGGAAGTTATAGTGAAAGTTGTGCAAAACATATGTTTCCGAATATAGAGACTATTCCTTGCAAAACTTTCGATGAATGTTTTGAAAAAGCACAAAAAGATAGCAATATTAGAGCAATCATACCAGAGTCCAACAAAACTACAGGAAACATTGGAGTAGAATATTTAATTTTTAAACATAGGTTAAATATTTATGAAGAATTTTTTTTCCCAATCAATCATAATTTAATTGGTATAAAAGGATCAAAATTAAAAGACATTAAAAATGTTTATTCCCATGCTCAAGCGTTAAGTCAAGCTTCAGAATTTATTAAAAAAAATAAATTTTCTGCCAATGTTAGAGCTGATACAGCAGGCTCTGCAAAATATATTTCAGAAGAAAAAGATAAAACAAAAGCTGCAATTGCATCAAAATTAAGTGCTAAAATTTATGATTTAGAAATTTTACAAGAAAATATTCAGGATGTTAATGATAACTTCACAAGATTTCTAATAATGGGT
Source organism: uncultured Pelagibacteraceae bacterium (assembly GCA_902618565.1). GTDB lineage: Bacteria > Pseudomonadota > Alphaproteobacteria > Pelagibacterales > Pelagibacteraceae > Pelagibacter. The sequence continues at coordinate 46,685 of CACNAX010000006.1, read as the reverse complement.
AAAGATATAATTCAGCCAGAAATTGATAAAAATAATTTCATTACATCATTATTATTTAAACTTAGAGAAAGGCCGGCAGCTTTGTATTCTGCTTTGTCCGGTTTTGCTATTAATGGAGTGAATATGACGAAACTTCAAAGCTTCCCAGAAAAAAATTCATTTTCGTCATTCTTTTTCTTATGTGATATTGATGGACATTTGGATGATAAAAAAATAAAAAATTCACTAGAAGAGCTTGCTTTCCACTGTGAAGATATGCACGTCCTAGGTGTTTACAAAGCACATGAATTTAGAGAAAAAAAATAATTAACTTTATTGTAGATTAGAAAAAATTATTGTTATAATACATTTGGAGGCCTTCCAGGTGGAATTACCATGAACTCCCCCAGACTTGAAAAAGAGCAAGGGTAATGAGTTTTTTCCAGGTTGGTTGGTCTCCTATTATGACAATAAAATCTCAAGTTCTAGCATTAAAATATAGACCTCAAACATTTAAAGATTTGATAGGGCATGAGGAAATTGCAACTACAATTTATAATTCTATTAAAAATAATAGTTCAGCTAATGCTTTTTTGTTTACCGGCATTAGGGGAATTGGAAAGACCACATTTGCAAGAATTGTAGCTAAAGCATTGAACTGTGAGCAAGCACTTGAAGGGAAGTGTGAAAAAAAATGCAGCCATTGTGAACCTATAGCAAATTCAAATCATATTGATGTTCTTGAAATTGATGCAGCAAGCAAAACAGGAGTAGATGATGTAAGGGAACTAATAGAATTTTCTAGATATCCTCCATCAGTAGCAAAATTTAAAATTTTTATTATCGATGAAGTGCACATGTTAAGCAAACAAGCATTTAATGCATTACTCAAAACATTGGAAGAACCTCCAAAGTATTTAAAATTTATTTTTGCAACCACTGAAGTAAAAAAAATTCCTATTACTGTTATATCCAGGTGTCAAAGGTATGATTTATCTAGAATTAAGTCTGAAGAACTTTTTGTTTATTTAAAAAATATAACAATAAAAGAAAAAAGGAATGTTGAGGACAATGCAATTAGATTAATAGTCAAATTATCAGAAGGTTCTGTTAGAGATGCATTATCTTTACTAGATAGAGCAACTATCTCTAATAACGAGAATTCGTTGACATTTGAGGATGCTCAAAAGATCTTTGGCTATGTCAATAAAAGTGCATACATAGAGTTATTAGAAATAATTTTTTTAGGTGATGAAGAAAAAATAATAGATCGTTACAGGAAGTTGTACAATTCAGGAATTGAACCCAACCTATTTTTAAATGATTTCTTGGAAATATTATATTATTTAAAGAATATATCTCACATACAAAATGAGGGAAATAATTTTACTTTAAATGACAATGATCACAAAAAAATAACTTCTTTGTCAAAAGCAATTGATCCAAATGCTTTAATATTATTTTGGGAATTTACTCTAAAAACTTTAAAAGAAATAAATATAGTTGCTAATCCAAATTTATTAGTTGAGATGTTTCTTATTCAGCTAACCTATTTAAAAAAGAGAAATGTAATAGATAATAGTCAACAAAATGAATTAAGTAACACTTTAATAAAAAATGTAGATTTGAAAAGTACCAGAAGCAAGGATACAATAAATCAGATTAAAAATATTAAACAAGAAGATGAAAAAATTGAAAGAAAAAATACTATTGAGATAAAAAATTTTGAAGATTTGATTGAAATATGCCTTAAAAAAAAAGAGATGAATCTAAAATACGAATTAGAAAATAATGTAAACTTAGTGTCTTTTTCAAATATGAATATCGAAATTTCTATAAATGATAAACTAAATAAGAGTTTTATAAAAGATTTGTCTGAAAAATTATATGACTGGACTAAAAACAGATGGCTTATTTCTTTTTCAAAAGAAAAGGGTGCGATGAGTGAAAAAGAGAAACAACACAACCTAAAAAAAAAAAATATTACAGAGTATAAAAACTCAAGCGAATATAAAAATTTATCAAAAGTACTTCCTGATATTGAATTAACTGATATTGAAAAAAAAGATGACTGATTTTAATAAAATTCTTGAAAAAGCAAAAGAGATTGAAAAAAAAATGAAAGAAAGTCAGGAGAAACTTAAAAAAATTGAGGTTGATGGCGTGTCTGGAGGAGATGTGGTTAAAATTACGCTTAACGGAGATGGAGAGATGACTAAAATTTTATTAAGCGATAAAGTACTGAGAGAAGATAAAGAGATAATTCAGGATTTAATCACTGCCGCACATAATGATGCTAAAAATAAATTAAAATCAAAAACTTCCGAAGAAATATCTAAAGCGACTGGTGGATTAGGTGTGCCTGGATTTAAATGGCCTTTATAATTAAATGCAAAATCTTCCTGAAATAGATAATTTAATTAAACTAATATCTAAATTACCAGGTCTTGGACCAAAGTCTGCAAAAAGAATAATTTTAAAAATGATCAATAATCGTCAAGAAATATTAAGACCTTTGGCTAATAATCTGAGTGATGTGTTTAAAAATATTGAACGTTGTAAAACTTGTGGAACATTAAAATCAAATAATAATCCCTGCAATAATTGCGATGACAAAAATAAAAAATTTAGCAAAATATGTGTTGTTGAAAATATTTCGGATCAATGGGCAATAGAAAGTTCATCTATTTATCAAGGCTACTATCATATTTTAGGAGGCACGATCTCTGATAGCACTAAAGGAAATAATAGGGAAAATTTGCTTATTAATTCTCTGATAGAAAGAATAAAAAATGATAATATTGATGAAGTAATTTTAGCAACTAGTGCTACCATTGAAGGACAAACTACCGCATTTTATATTCAGGACAGCTTAAAAAATATAAATGTAAAAATATCGAAATTAGCTCAAGGTTTGCCAGTTGGTGGAGAAATCGAAACATCAGATGATGGAACACTTATATCTGCTTTTAAAAATAGAAAAGATTTATAAATTAGTAATTAACTTTTTTTAATTAACCTATTTAAATGCAATAGAGGTTCAGTATAACCCGATGGTTGTGACTTGCCATGGAAAATCAATTCACAAGCCGCCTTAAAAGAGATTGACTTGTCGTAATTTGGAGACATTTTTTGATATTCTGGATCTCCTTCATTTTGTTTATCAACTATCTTTGCCATTTTTTTAAGAATCTCTAAAACTTGTCTATTTGAGCAAATACCATGATGTAGCCAGTTAGCTATATGTTGTGAAGATATTCTTAATGTTGCCCTATCCTCCATCAATCCAACGTTATTTATATCTGGAACTTTAGAGCACCCTATCCCTTGATCTACCCATCTAACAACATATCCTAATATTGTTTGAGCTGAGTTACATAACTCATTATTTATTTCTTCTTTACTCCAATTAGGTCTATCTGCAATTGGTATTGTTAATAAATTATCAATGTAATTAATTTTATTTTCATTTAATTTTTTGTGCTTTTCAAAAATATTTAACTTATGGTAATGCATTGCATGTAAAGAAGCTGCAGTGGGAGATGGTACCCATGCGCAATTCGCACCAGCTTCAAGATGTGATATTTTTTGATCTATCATTTCTTTCATTTTATCTGGCATAGCCCACATACCTTTGCCTATTTGTGCAACACCTGAAAATCCACATTTTAAACCAACATCAACATTGTTATCTTCATAAGCAGCTATCCACTTTGATTTTTTCATGTCACCTTTTTTTATCATTGGACCTGCTTCCATTGATGTATGCATTTCATCTCCAGTTCTGTCTAAAAAACCTGTATTAATGAAAAAAACCCTGCTTTTTAATGTTCTAATACATTCTTTTAAGTTTACAGATGTTCTTCTCTCTTCATCCATAATACCGCATTTAATTGTATTCTTTTCAAGTTTTAATACTTCTTCAACTCTTGTGAATATTTTATCTGTAAAAGCAGTCTCTTCAGGTCCATGCATTTTCGGTTTTACAATATATATAGATCCAGTTCTTGAGTTACCTTTTCTTTTTAGATCATGAATTGCTGCAGCAGTTGTAATAAATGCATCCATGATTCCTTCTGGGACTTCAGAACCATCTTCTAAAATAATTGCTGAATTGGTCATTAGATGACCAACATTTCTAATTAAAAGTAAGCTTCTACCATGTAATTTTTCTTTTTTATTATCTTTTGAAATATAACTTCTATCTGGATTTAGTTTTCTTTCTAAAGTTTTTCCATCCTTTTCGAAGACAGATTTTAGGGTTCCTTTCATCAAACCCAACCAATTTCTGTAACATAATATTTTATCTTCTGAATCTACTGCTGCAACACTATCTTCGTTATCACATATTGTAGATATTGCAGATTCTATAATTATGTCACTTATTCCCGCAGCATCTTGAACAGCACTAAATGCTTTAGGGTTAATTATTATCTCAATTTTTAAATTATTGTTTTCTAAAATTATTGTTGTTGGATTATTAGGTTCTCCTCTGTATCCAATAAATTTATTTTTATCTACTAATTCGAACTCTTTATTATCTTTTAATATTTTTAAATTACGTCCTTCTATTTTAAATCCATTTATATCTTTCCAATGAATTCCATTGATAGAGAAGTAATCATTTAGAAAATTACGAGCAAATTTTATTACATCTTGTCCTCTCAGAGGATCATACTTTTGACTACCTGTTTCTTCAGACTCAATTAAATCTGTACCATATAAACTATCATAAAGACTTACCCATCTTGCATTAGCTGCATTTAATGTATATCTAGAATTCATTATTGGAACTACAAGTTGAGGACCCGCAATACTGGAAATCTCACTATCAAGCTTTTTTGTATCTATTTTAAAATCGTTTCCTTCTTCCTTTAAATATCCAATTTCTTTTAAAAATTTCTTGTACTCTTGATGATTAAATTCTCCATTTTTATTTTTCTTTAACCATAAATCAATTTCGGATTGAAGAGTTTCTCGAGTTTCCAATAGCTTTTTATTTATTGGTGCAAGTTCATTAATACTTTTATCGAATCCATCCCAAAAATCTTTTTCATTAACATCTAACCCTGGAAGAAGTTCATTTTTTATAAAATCAGCCAAATTCCTAGAAACAGATAAAGTATTAATCTTAATAAATGAATCACTCATAATTTTTAAAATTTAGAAACAGTTGTATATGATAATCAATAAATTATGTCATTAGTTTATTTAAAAAAATGTTATTTTTAATCCGAAAAGAATATAATTTTTGTAATTTGATCATTTTATCGCCTAAAAGTTATATATAATAAAATAATGAAAAATTATTTAAATTTTGAGACTGATATAAAAAACTTAGAAACAGAATTAGATAAATTAAAAGATCCTTATAATCAAGACGGCATTTCAGAAGTTGATACAAGTAAAATAACTGATTTACAATTTGAAATAGATAAAAAACTTAAAGATGTATATTCAAATCTTGATGCATGGCAGACAACATTGGTTGCAAGACATGAGGATAGACCTAAATCAAAATTTTTTATTGATAATTTATTTGATGAATTTATTTCACTTTCAGGAGACAGATTTTATGGAGAGGATAAATCTGTAATATGTGGTTTTGGGAGATTTAATTCTAAGTCAGTTTTAGTAATAGGACAGGAAAAAGGTGAAAATTTAGACTCAAGGATTGAGAGAAACTTTGGGATGATGAGACCAGAAGGTTACAGAAAAACAATAAGGTTAATGAATTTAGCTAATAAATTTAAAATACCAATAATTAATTTTGTTGATACGCCAGGTGCTTACCCTGGAGTTGGTGCTGAAGAAAGAGGACAAGCTGAAGCAATTGCAAAGTCTATTGAATGTTCTATGCAACTGACTGTTCCAACTTTATCTATAATTATAGGCGAAGGAGGCTCAGGTGGTGCTATTGCATTAGCTTCTTCTAGTAAAGTATTGATGTTAGAGAATGCAATATATTCAGTAATATCTCCAGAGGGATGTGCAACCATACTTTGGCGAGATCCAACAAAGACTTTAGAAGCTGCGAAAGCAATGAAACTTTCAGCGAAAGATCTTTTAAAACTAGAAATTATAGATGAGATAATACCCGAACCTTTGGGTGGTGCGCATCGTGATAAAGATCTTATTTTAGATAATGTACGTAATGCTATTGATAGAAACTTAAGTAAATTTCTAACATTAAATGAGCAAGAAATATTAAATCAAAGAAAGAATAAGTTTTTAGATATTGGAAGGAATAAAGGTTTCACCACTAATGCAACGCATCAAGATAAACTTACTATTAAAAATAATCTCTTTCAAAATTTGATTTTAAAAATTAAATCTAATAAAAAATTATTTATTTCAACTACATCAATTCTTCTATTATTGATTTTATTAACAGTGATTTTTTAATTTATAAGGCACCGCAGCAGTGTTTATATTTTTTCCCAGATCCACACGGGCAAGGTTCATTTCTTCCAATTTTACTTTTTGCAATTGATTTTAAGTTTTCTTTCACTTTATTTTGAGAATTATCTTCCTCTTCTTTCTGTATTATTTTTAAATTTAAAAGCATTGTGACAAGATCGGATTTTAATTTTCCCAGTAAATTTTCAAATAATAGAAAAGCTTCTTTTTTGTACTCCACTAAAGGATCTCTTTGTCCATAAGATCTTAAGCCAATTACTTGTCTTAATTGCTCTAGGTATTGAATATGTGATTTCCAATTTTGATCTATAATTTGTACCAATATTCTTTTTTCAATTTCTTTTCCTTGTTCAATGCCTAATAAATTATTTCTTTCATCTCTTTTATTTATAAATTTATCCTTTATTTTTTTTTCCATTGTTTTGAGATCTGAATTTAAAATTTCACCCAACTCATCATCAGTTATTGATTTACCTAAAGTCTGCTTTAAAGCTTTTGGAAATTCTTTAGAATTAGGAGATTTTTCATGTAATATTTTTTGTCTTTTTAAATTTTCTAAAACTTCTTCTAGGAAAATATCCGAATAATTTTCATCTTCTTTACCATCTATTACATTTTTTCGTTGTTCAAAAATTACATGTCTTTGGTCATTAAGAACATTATCAAATTTAATAAGCGTTTTTCTTATATCGAAGTTTCTTGCTTCAACTTTTTGTTGGGCTCTTTCAATCGCTTTATTTATCCAAGGATGATCAATGCTTTCACCATCTTTAAGACCAAGCTTTTCTAGCATTGAATTCATGGTTTCTGAGCCAAACAATCTCATCAAATCATCTTCTAAACTTACAAAAAATATTGAACTTCCTTCATCTCCCTGTCTTCCAGATCGTCCTCTTGCTTGATTGTCAACTCTTCTACTTTCCATTCTTTCTGTTCCAATAACAAATAACCCTCCCCTTTTTTTTACATCCTCTTTTTCAGATTGATCTTGTCCACCTAACTTAATATCAACACCTCTTCCCGATATACTTGTTGTAATAATTACTGAATTTGTTTTGCCAGCATTTGCAATAATTTCTGCTTCTTTCTCATGATTTTTAGCATTTAAAACAATATGTTTAATTTTCTCTTTTTCTAACAAATTCGAGTAATGCTCAGATTTATTTATGCTAGATGTGAAAACCAACAGTGGTTGTCCAATTTCATTACATTCTTTTATTTTTTGAATAATTGCATTGTCTTTTTCTAAACCTGTTCTAAAGATTTGGTCATTAAGATCGTTTCTTATCATTTCTTTATTGGTAGGTATCTGTAAAACAGGTAAGTTATAAATTTCAAAAAATTCTGCAGACTCTGTTTGTGCTGTTCCTGTACAACCTGCTAATTTATCGTACAACTTAAAAAAATTTTGATAGGTTATTGATGCTAGTGTTTGATTTTCAGCTTTAACTTCTATTTTTTCTTTAGCCTCTAAACTCTGATGAAGTCCATCACCAAATCTTCTACCTGGCAGTTGCCTACCTGTTTGCTCGTCAATTATAATTATTTCGTTATCTTTAACTATATAATCTCGTCCATTCTCAAATAAATAATTTGCCCTTAATGCTTGGTTTACATGATGAACTAAATGTAAATTTTCTGGGTCATAAAAATTGTTATTTTTTAAAATACCAGCATCAGAAAATATTTTTTCAACATTATCTATTCCCTCATTTGTTAAGAGTATATTTTTTTCTTTTTCATCTAAGTCAAAGTCTGTTTGTTTCAAATTTTTAATTAATTTATCTACAGCAATATATTGCATGTTTTTATCCTCAGCTGCCCCAGAAATAACCAAAGGAGTTCTTGCCTCATCTATTAAACAAGAGTCAATCTCATCAACTATCGCGAAGTTATGCTTCCTCAAGACCATCTCATTTTTTGAATATTTCATGTTATCTCTTAAAAAATCAAAGCCTAATTCACTGTTAGTGGCATAAGTTATATCTTTATTATAATTTTCTTTGCGTTCCTCATCTGACTGGTTTGAGTTTATATATCCACAGCTCAAACCCAAAAAATTGTAAATTTTACCCATATTTACACTATCTCTTTTTGCGAGGTAATCATTTACAGTAACTATATGAACACCTTTTTTTTCTAATGCGTTAAGGTATGCAGCAAGAACTATAGTAAGTGTTTTCCCTTCACCCGTTTTCATCTCTGCAATCTTATTCTCATGTAACGCAATACCTCCAATAAGCTGGACATCAAAGTGTCTTTCATTGTTAATTCTTTTCGAAGTTTCTCTTACCAATGCGAATGCCTCTGGCAATATATCGTTTAATTTTTCTCCTTCTTTTAATCTAGAGATAAATTCATTTGTTCTTAAAGGAAATTCATTATCCTCAAATTTACTAACCTTACTTTCTTTAAGATTAATCTCTTCTACAATTTTTTGAATTCTGTCTAATTCCTTTTGATTGCCACTTTTTATAAATTTACTAATAATGTTTAAAGGATTAAGCATATTTTTGATGTTTTAATAGTTATAAATTATATAGTTATTTATTTAAAAAATTAAATAGCATGGATTTTGGTATAAACAACTTTTTTGATAAGAAATACAAGGACTCTAAAATAGGACATTTTCAAGATCTTGAACATATTGATGGATTATCTATCTCAACAATTAGCTGTGGTCTTTATAACAAAAAAAGAGACGACTTAGTTTTATTTTATTTTAGGGATGGAGCAAGTTATGCAAATGTATATACAAAATCTAGTTTAGTATCTGAAAATATAAAATGGAATAAAAAAATAAAAGATAAAAAAATTTATGGCATTTTAATCAATACAAGAAACGCAAATGCCTTAACAGGAAATGATGGCTATAACTCTCTTAAAAAAATTTCCTTAAATTTATCAAAATTACTAACATCAAAACAAATAGAAGATGAGGAAAAGCCAAGAGAAATTAAACCAAACCAATTACTATTTGCTTGCACAGGCACCATAGGGGAAAAATTTCCTGAAAATGAAATTTTAAGTAATACTAAAAACCTAGTTGATAAAATAAAATACAATCAAAATAAATTAATTTGGATCAAAGCAGCTCTTGGGATTATGACAACAGACACTAAACCAAAATTATCAATGGCAGAATGTAAGATAGCTGGTTCCAATGTAAAAATATATGGAGTTGCAAAAGGATCAGGAATGATCTTTCCAAATATGGCAACAACTTTAGGATTTATTTTTACTGATGCAAATATTTCTTCATCAATTTTGAAACAGATACTTAATCTAAATATTAAGACTACTTTTAATGCTATAACATGCGATGGGGATACTAGTACAAATGACATGGTTTCAATATTTTCAACAGGCAAGGCAAACAACAAAGAGATAAAGAGTTTTAAAGATCCAAAATTAAAGCAATTCATTAGTAGCGTTCATCAGGTCATGTTAAACTTAGCAAAAAGAGTTGCGAGTGATGGAGAGGGAGCAACAAAATTTGTTACCATCAAATGCATTAATAGTAAGACCGAGAAAGACGCAAAAAATATTTGTTTCTCAATAGCTAACTCACCATTAGTTAAAACAGCAATATTTGGAGAAGATCCTAATTGGGGTAGAATTGCGATGGCAATCGGAAAAAGTGGTGTGACTGTTAAACAAGAAAAATTATCTATACTAATGGGATCTAATATGATCCTTAAAGATGGAAAATTAGATAAAAATTATAACGAAAATATACTTAGTGATTATATGAAAAATGAGAATATAGAGATAACAATTGATCTATCTATCGGAAGTAAAAAATTTACAGCGTATACTATGGATTTATCTAAGGAATATATTGAAATTAATTCTGATTACAGATCTTAGGTATTGAAATCCTATAAAATGTAATTAAGTCATTTCAATGATTAAGTATTTATTAAATTGTAAAAACTGCAGTCTTGAGTTTGAAAGCTGGTTTGCTAGCTCAAAAGAATTTGATAAATTAAAAAAATTAAAACTTCTTAGTTGTCAGCAGTGTAATTCTCAAAAGATTGAAAAGTCTTTGATGAAGCCAAATTTAGCTAATTCTACTTTCAAACAAGATAAAGCTTATAAGAATTATAAAAATGTTAAAAAAAAATTAAGAGAATATCAAAAATTTGTAAAAGAAAACTTTGAATATGTTGGAGAAAATTTTGCTTATGAGGCTAGATCTATTCATTACAGCAAAAAAAAGAATAAAAAAAATATTTTTGGCAAAGCATCTATTAAAGACGTTAAGGAACTAAAAGAAGAAGGTATAGAGACGTCAACCATTCCATGGATTGAAGATAAGGAAAATTAACTCTTTTTGTACTTTGTTATATAATTTACGGATTTGTCATTTGAAAGTTTCCACTTATTTAAAATTGGGTTAAATTTAACACCATCAATACTTTTTAATTTAAGTGAATTTTTATTACAGATATTTTCTAGATTTTCAGGTTTTACAAATTTATTCCAATCATGCGTTCCGATTGGAAGCCATCTTAAAATATATTCAGCTCCTATTATTGCAAATACATAAGATTTTAATGTTTGGTTTAAGGTGGCAATGAACATTAAACCATTGTTTTTTAAAAATTTTGTACTTTGATTTATAAATTTAGGAATATCTTCGACATGTTCAACTATTTCCATATTAAGAATTACATCAAATTTTTTTTCATAATTAAAATTCTCTGGAGATCTATCATGATATTCAATTTTTAAATTACTTTTTTTTAAATGATGTTTTGCAATATCAATATTTTTTTTGGACGCATCGATACCTACAACATCTGCTCCGAGTCTTGCTAAAGGTTCTGATAGCAAGCCCCCTCCACATCCAATATCAAGAATACTTATTCCTGCTAAAGGTTTATGATTTGATGAAATGTTAAAATCTTTAATAATATTGTTTTTTATGTACTCTATTCTTATTGGATTAAATTTGTGAAGTGGTTTAAATTTTCCATTAGGATTCCACCATTCTTCAGCAATTTTGCTAAATTTTTCTACTTCTTCTTTGTTTATAGTATTATTGCTCATTCTTTATTGACATTACAAATAAGATGTATTTTATCAATATTATAAGGCTTGTAAATAAAACTACCAATGAAAATTATTGTATTAAAATTTGGCGGTACTTCAGTTGGGTCAATTCAAAGAATTAAAAAAGTATCAAAAATAATTAAATCTTACTCAAAAAAATATAGGGTAATAGTTTTGTCATCTGCAATGAGCGGCACTACCAATAAGTTGATCAATATGTCAAAAAAAATCAGTGAAAATTTTCCTGATAATGAATATGATGCTTTAGTTTCTGCTGGTGAACAGATTTCGTGTTCGTTATTAGCAGGCCATCTAACAGCTAATGGTTTAAATTCTAGATCTTGGATGGCTTGGCAAATACCAATTGTGACAGAGGGTAAACACAAATATTCAAGAATTAAATATATAAATAAAACTAAAATTTTAAAATTTTTAAAATCTGGAGGAATCCCTATTATCGCTGGATTTCAGGGTGTGAATAAAAATTCAAATATTACAACTATTGGCAGGGGTGGTTCAGATTCAAGTGCAATTATGGTTGCAAAGTTTTTTAAAGCTGATCGATGTATAATTTATACTGATGTTGAAGGAGTATACACTACCGATCCAAACAAACTAAATTCAGCAAAAAAAATTAAAAATATATCTTATGAAGAAATGTTAGAAATGGCTTCATTAGGATCAAAAGTAATGCAACCAGACTCTATACAAGATGCAAGGTTAAATAGAATTAACATTGAAGTAAAATCATCATTTATAAACAAATCTGGCACATTAATTACAAAAAGAAAAAATATTATTAATAATAAAATTATCACAGGAATTTCTTCCACAGATAATGATGCAAAAGTAACTTTATTAGGAGTTAAAGATAGACCAGGCATAGCAGCATCGATATTTAAACCACTTTCACAAAATTCGATAAACGTAGATATGGTAGTTCAGAATATATCTGCTGATGGAAAGCAAACAGATCTTACATTTACAATCAAGTCAAATGATTTGAATAAAACAAAAAAAATTATAAAAAAAAATGAAAAAATTGTTTTTAAAAAATTAATTTTTGATAAAAATGTATCGAAAGTGTCAATAATAGGTGTAGGAATGATTACTACTCCAGGCGTTACATTTAGAATGTTCCAAGCACTTGCAAGAAAAAAAATAAATATACAGGTTATTTCAACTTCAGAAATTAAAATATCAGTTTTAATAAAAAGCACAAATGCATCAAAAGCTATAAATTGTTTGCATAAAGAATTTAAGTTAGACAAATGACATCAGAAATTAGACCATTTAGAAAAATTAATAGAAAAAAGACTAAAGAAATAAGTATTGGTAAAATCAAGGTTGGTGGAAATAATCCAATCACTGTTCAGACAATGACCAATACATTGACAACTGACCATAAATCTACAATAGAACAAATTAATAAGGTTACAGAAGCTGGTGCTGATATAGTAAGAGTGTCATGTCCAGATAGTGAGTCTACAAATTCATTAAAAACAATAATCAAAAATATAAATGTTCCAATAGTAGCTGATATTCACTTCCATTACAAAAGAGCCGTAGAAGCAGCCGAGAATGGAGCGCATTGTCTCCGGATAAATCCTGGTAATATTGGAGATACAAAAAGAATTGCTGAAGTAATTTCTGCAGCAAAAAATAATAATTGTTCAATCAGAATAGGTGTCAATGCAGGATCATTAGAAAAAGATATACTTGAAAAATATAAGGAGCCATGTCCTGAGGCTTTGGTAGAAAGTGCTTTAAGAAACATAAAAATAATTGAGGATATGGATTTTTCAAATTTCAAAGTCAGTGTAAAATCCTCTGATGTTTTTTTATCAATTGCAGCATATAAATTGCTATCTAAAAAAACAGATTATCCACTTCATTTAGGTATTACAGAGGCAGGCAGTTATTTACCTGGTAGCATTAAAACATCCATAGGATTTGGAAGCTTATTGTTAGATGGTATTGGGGATACTATAAGAGTATCGCTTTCAGATGATCCTGTTGAGGAAATTAAAGTAGGAAATGAAATTTTAAAATCTTTAAATTTAAGAAATAGAGGAGTAAAGATAATTTCATGCCCATCTTGTGCAAGACAAGCTTTTCAAGTTATAGAAACTGTAAAGGAGTTAGAAAAAAGGTTGTCGCATATTAAACAGCCAATAACTCTATCTATTATAGGCTGTGTTGTTAATGGACCAGGAGAGGCAAAACAGACTGAAATAGGAATTACAGGAGGCGGAAAAGATAATCATATGTTGTATTTAAATGGTTTAGAAACAGAGAAAGTAATGACAAAGGATATGATTAATAAAATTGTCAATTTAGTTGAGGAAAAAGTCTCAAACTTATAAAAATAAATGCTTCCACAAGAAAAAGTTAAAAATTTAATTGATAGACATCTTAAACTTGAGAAAGAACTTTCGTCAGGTGAAGTTGATAAAAAAAAATATGCAGAAATTTCAAAAGAATATTCTGATCTAAATAGTATAATACAACAAGCAAAAGAGTATTTAAGCTACGAAAAGGATACAAAGGATTTAAATCATATAATAAATGACAAAAACTCTGATAAAGAGATGAAACAATTCGCAAGTAATGAGCTTGAAAGTTTGAGAAACAAATTTCTTGTAAACGAAAAAAAAATAAAACTATATTTGCTACCGAAAGATCTTGCTGACAGCAAAAATGCAATTATAGAAATTAGGGCCGGTACAGGAGGATTAGAAGCTAGTCTCTTTGCATCCGATTTATATAAAATGTATGAAAAAGTAAGTCAAAAAAAAAAATGGAATATTGAAATTATATCAATTTCTAAAAGTGATGCTGGTGGTCTTAAAGAAGTAATTGCATTAGTCAGAGGAAAAAATATTTATTCTTCATTAAAATATGAAAGTGGCGTGCACAGAGTCCAGCGTGTTCCAGATACTGAGACTCAAGGGAGAGTTCATACATCAGCAGCTACAGTCGCAGTATTACCGGAAGCTGAAGATTTAGATATAAAATTAGATGAAAAAGATTTAAGGATTGATGTATTTAGGAGTAGTGGACCCGGTGGCCAAAGTGTTAACACGACAGACTCGGCGGTGAGAATTACGCACATACCAACAGGTATAGTTGTAAGTCAACAAGATGAAAAATCTCAAATTCGAAATAAAGAAAAGGGAATGAAAATTTTAAAGTCGAGGATATACGATTTTGAGAGACAAAAAATTGACCAAGAGAGATCCCAAGATAGAAAAAGTAAAATTGGCTCAGGAGATAGATCAGAAAGAATAAGAACATACAACTTCCCTCAGGGCAGAGTCACAGATCACAGAATTAATTTAACTTTACATAAATTAGAAGAATTTATGGAGGGTGAAATTTTTGATGATATGATTGAAAATTTAAGTTTGCAGGCACAACAAGATGAACTTAATAAGATAAATTAATGAATTATTTAGATGTAATAAATTATGGTAATAAAATTTTAAAACTAAACAATATTAAAAGTTATAGTTTAGATAGTGAATTACTTTTATCTAAAACATTAAATATTTCCAGAGAAGAAATATTGATTAATCTTGATAAAAAAATAACTATCAATCAAATAAAGAAATACAAAAGTTTCATTATTAGACGAAAACACAAAGAACCGATTGCTCAAATTTTATGCAAAAAAGAGTTTTGGGGTAATGATTTTTATGTAAATAAAGATGTCTTAATACCTCGGCCAGAAACTGAAATAATTGTTGAGGCGGTATTAAAATATATAAATACCAACAGTTCAAAAAATTTGTTGGAAATAGGTACTGGTTCTGGTTGTATTATTATATCTATAATAAAAGAGAGACCGAATTCCAAAGCAATCGCAATAGATATAAGTAAAAAAGCACTAAAAGTAGCTAGATATAATGTAAAAATGCACCACTTAATGAATAAAATTAAATTGATAAATATCGATATTGACAAATTTAATCATAATAAATATGATTTTATTATATCTAATCCTCCTTACATAAAAAAATTTGAATTAAAGAGGTTAGATAATAACGTAAAATTATTCGAACCTAAAATTGCCTTAGAAGCTGGTACAGATGGTTTTAAAAATATAAGGAAAATTATTACAAGAAGTAAGTCTTTGTTAAAAAAAAACGGAAAACTAATATTTGAAATAGGTGAAAACCAGAGCGATTATGCAGGATTATTATTGAGAAAAAATGGATTTTATATAAATGAAGTTATTAATGATATGTTTTCTATTCCAAGAGTAATAATCTCTACAAAAATATTATAATGAATAATTACCGAAATAACAGAAAAAATAGGTTTAAGTCTAACGGAGATAGAAATTTCAGAAGAAGGTCATCTAATGGACATAAAGTTCAAAATGAATTTAGTTCTAATTCAGATTTTAGACACAGAAATCCAGGCAGAAATAATCAAAATGCTGCAAAGTTAGTAGATAAATATAACAATTTAGCTAGAGAAGCTCTATCAACAGGGGACAAAATTCTATCAGAAAATTATTTACAACATGCAGATCATTTCTCAAGAATTTTAACATTACAAGAAATGAATAAAGCCTTGCTAGAGAAAAATAATGTTATTGAACAAAGTTTTTCAAAAAGTGCAGATGAGATTTCAAACAATAATATTGACAATAGCATAAATACCAAACCGATTGAAACTGACTAATTTAACTTAGCAATAAGATCAGATTTTAAAACATCTATTTTAATTTTGTCAACTTCAAATTTTTTTCTTTCATTTCCTTTTAAAATTTTACCCGAAGGTAATTTTAACTTTTGAGAATTAACTTTTCTGCCATTCTCAATTACCTCATAATGTAGATGAGGTCCGGTTGATAATCCGGTGGAGCCTACATAGCCAATAATTTGTCCTTGTTTTACTTTTACTCCTCTTTTGATTCCTCTTCCAAATTTAGACATATGGGCATACACAGTTTGATAAGTATTATTATGTTTAATTTTAACACAGTTTCCTCCACCACCACACCATCCTGCTTTAGTAACTTTGCCATCTCCAGATGCCATTATAGGAGTTCCTGTAGGGGCTGCAAAATCTGTTCCAGTATGCATTTTAGTATAACCTAAAATGGGATGTTTCCTTTTTCCATATGAAGAAGAGAGCCTTGCACCATTTATAGGAGTTTTCATTAATGTTTTTCTAACACTTTTTCCATTTTCATCAAAATAATCGATTTTATTTTTTTCATATTCGTATTTATAAAGTTGGTAGTCATTATCCTGAAGATTTAAATTTGCAAAAATAATTTCTCCAGTATCTACAACTTCACCATCTTCATTTATAAATTCTTCATATATTATTTGAAAGCTATCATTCTTCCAAATATCCCTTTGGAAATCTATCTGGAAACCATATAGTCTAGCAAATTCTATAATAACATTTGGTCTTATTCCAATATTAATTGCATTATTATATAATGATGTTGTTATTAAAGTTTCTTTGTAGGTTAATTTTTTTTCGAAATTTTTTTGAATTAATTTTGAACTAAATTTATTATTTTTTGATACTTTAAATATTATTTCATTTTTTTTGTCTGTTTGAATTTTGAATTCAATAACTCTTTTTGTTGATAAATTATCTAACTTAAAAGAAAAATTTTGATTTACCCTTAAAATTTTTAGTGATTTTTCTTTTAATATTGACGATAAAATTTCTTTTCTTTCACCTGGTGAAATATCTAATTTGTTTATTATATTTTCGTAGGTATCGCCAGATCTTGAAGTATATTGTAAGTAAGTAAATCTAGGATCTAAATTTTTTGTGATTTCTTTTACAATTTTTTTTAGATATAAGTTATCAAGTGTAGAATTTATTTTTTTATTTTGCTCGATTTTATTATTTGAATAAATAGTGGTTATAAAGATTCCTATAATTGTAACTAATATTAGCCAAAAAAATATAGAGTACTCTTTTAGACGATTTAATTCCAAAATTTTCATAATATCGTAAAAAAGCCCATATTTTGCTGGTTTTTTTGCATGTATTAATTTTATCTAATATCTTGATTTATTAATATTATTATTTATAAGCGATCCACTCAACATTTAAAAATGTTAATTTATTGGGACTTTCCCAATTAGCTATTTTATTAGTTTATATTTTAAGAAGAGAAGTGTGGACGGTTAAGGTTACCAAAATTTGTCGTACACACTTCAATTTCACATAAATATTATTCTTAGTATTTATGTTGAAGCTAGTGTGCGCCGTTTTTAAACTTGAGAGTTTGATCATGGCTCAGAACGTACGCTGGCGGCACGCCTTATACATGCAAGTCGAACGAAGTAGCAATACTTAGTGGCAGACGGGTGAGTAACATGTAGGTATCTTCCCTTTGGTGAGGAATAACACGAGGAAACTTGTGCTAATACCTCATAAGTCTTTACGGAGAAAGCTTTATGCGCCAAAGGATGAGCCTGCATTTGATTAGTTTGTTGGTGGGGTAATGGCCTACCAAGACTTTGATCAATAGCTGATCTGAGAGGATGATCAGCCACATTGGGACTGAGACACGGCCCAAACTCCTACGGGAGGCAGCAGTAGGGAATATTGCACAATGGAGGAAACTCTGATGCAGCGATGCCGCGTGAGTGAAGAAGGCCTTTGGGTTGTAAAGCTCTTTCGTCGGGGAAGAAAATGACTGTACCCGAATAAGAAGGTCCGGCTAACTTCGTGCCAGCAGCCGCGGTAATACGAAGGGACCTAGCGTAGTTCGGAATTACTGGGCTTAAAGAGTTCGTAGGTTGTTAAAAAAGTTGGTGGTGAAATCCCAGAGCTTAACTCTGGAACTGCCATCAAAACTTTTTAGCTAGAGTATGATAGAGGAAAGCAGAATTTCTAGTGTAGAGGTGAAATTCGTAGATATTAGAAAGAATACCAATTGCGAAGGCAGCTTTCTGGATCATTACTGACACTGAGGAACGAAAGCATGGGTAGCGAAGAGGATTAGATACCCTCGTAGTCCATGCCGTAAACGATGTGTGTTAGACGTTGGAAATTTATTTTCAGTGTCGCAGCGAAAGCATTAAACACACCGCCTGGGGAGTACGACCGCAAGGTTAAAACTCAAATGAATTGACGGGGACCCGCACAAGTAGTGGAGCATGTGGTTTAATTCGAAGATACGCGCAGAACCTTACCAACACTTGACATGTTCGTCGCGACTTTAAGAGATTAAAGTTTTCGGTTCGGCCGGACGAAACACAGGTGCTGCATGGCTGTCGTCAGCTCGTGTCGTGAGATGTTGGGTTAAGTCCCGCAACGAGCGCAACCCTCACTTTTAGTTGCCATCATTAAGTTGGGCACTCTGAAAGAACTGCCAGTGATAAGCTGGAGGAAGGTGGGGATGACGTCAAGTCCTCATGGCCCTTACGTGTTGGGCTACACACGTGCTACAATGGCATTTACAATAGGAAGCAAGATGGCGACGTTAAGCGAATCCTAAAAAGATGCCTCAGTTCGGATTGTACTCTGCAACTCGAGTACATGAAGCTGGAATTACTAGTAATCGCGGATCAGCGCGCCGCGGTGAATACGTTCCCGGGTCTTGTACACACCGCCCGTCACACCATGGGAGTTGGTTCTACCTTAAGGCAAGGTTTAAAACCCTTGACCACGGTATAGTCAGCGACTGGGGTGAAGTCGTAACAAGGTAGCCGTAGGGGAACCTGCGGCTGGATTACCTCCTTTCTAAGGATGATTAAGGATTATTTCTTAATCTAAAAAATATAACAGGATAATGTTGACCGTCCTCATTTCTCTTCTTAGAATTTGTGTTTCACTCTCTGCGATAAGGGCCGGTAGCTCAGTTGGTTAGAGCACACCCTTGATAAGGGTGGGGTCGAAAGTTCGAGTCTTTCTCGGCCCACCAAAAATACTGGGGGATTAGCTCAGCTGGGAGAGCGCCTGATTTGCATTCAGGAGGTCAGCGGTTCGATCCCGCTATCCTCCACCAAGAAACATTTAGCTATTTTATTTTGTAAATAATTTTTATATTATCAATATCTATATCCGATTGTTCTTAAAAATAAGAACAATCATAAATATTCGAATAGATGAATATTTAAAAAAAATTTAATTCAACACAGAATTTTTTTCTGTGCATAAATTAAGCGTTTAAGGGCGTGTGGCGGATGCCTTGGCACTGAAAGCCGACGAAGGACGTGGTATACTGCGATAAGTTGCGGGGAGCTGTATGCAAGTTTTGATCCGTAAATTTCCGAATGGGGAAACCCAGCACTTTATGTGTTACTTTAAACTGAATACATAGGTTTAAAGAGATAACCCGGAGAACTGAAACATCTAAGTAACCGGAGGAAAAGAAATCAATTGAGATTCCGTTAGTAGTGGCGAGCGAAAACGGAACAGGCCAGTAGATTTGTTAAAAAAATTTGAATAGTTTGGAAAAGCTAACCACAGAGGGTGATAGTCCCGTATGAGTAATGTTTAACAAATTTCTTGAGTAAAGCGGGACACGTGAAATCCTGCTCGAATGTAGGGGGACCACCCTCTAAGCCTAAATACTCTTCAGTGACCGATAGTGAACTAGTACCGTGAGGGAAAGGTGAAAAGAACCCCTATTAGGGGAGTGAAATAGAACCTGAAACTGCATGCCTACAATCAGTCGAAGCTCTTTTTAGAGTGACGGCGTACCTTTTGTATAATGGGTCAGTGACTTAATTTATAAAGCAAGCTTAAGCCATCTAGGTGTAGGCGTAGCGAAAGCAAGTCTTAATAGGGCGATTAGTTTTATGAATTAGACCCGAAAACGAATGAGCTTACCATGAGCAGGTTGAATGCAAGGTAACACTTGCTGGAGGACCGAACCAGTTGACGTTGAAAAGTCTTTGGATGACTTGTGGTAAGGGGTGAAAGGCCAACCAAATTCGTAGATAGCTGGTTTTCCGCGAAAACTATTTAGGTAGTGCGTTGAATAAATATGCTTTCAGAGGTAGAGCACTAAATGGGCTAGGGGGAAGAGATTCTTACCAAACCTAATAAAACTCCGAATGCTGAAAGTAGTTCTTCAACAGACAGACTGTGGGTGCTAAGGTCCATGGTCGAGAGGGAAAGAGCCCAGACCACCAGATAAGGTCCCAAAATTGTGATTAAGTGTGAAAGGATGTGGAAATTCCTTAACAGCCGGGAGGTTGGCTTAGAAGCAGCCATCCTTTAAAGATAGCGTAACAGCTCACCGGTCTAATAGAGTTTCTGCGCCGAAGATGTAACGGGGCTAAAATCACATACCGAATCTGTGGGTTCATAAAGTTTATCTTTATGAGCGGTAGCGGAACGTTCTGTAAGCCTGTAAAGGGATACCCGTGAGGGATCCTGGAGGTATCAGAAGTGCGAATGCTGACATGAGTAACGATAAAATAAGTGAAAAACTTATTCGCCGAAAATCCAAGGGTTTCTGCGCAAGGTTAATCCGCGCAGAGTTAGTCGGCCCCTAAGGCGAGGGCGAAAGCCGTAGTCGATGGAAATAAGGTTAATATTCCTTAACCAGATGGAAGTGACAGATTTTGTAAGTTGTGAGTTCTTAATGGATTGAACTTGCCGCGAAAAAGTCTCAGGAAATAGCTCCATCATTAGACCGTACCCTAAACCGACACAGGTGGATTAATAGAGTATATTTAGGCGCTTGAGAGAATGATGTTGAAGGAACTCGGCAAAATGCTTCTGTAACTTCGGGATAAAGAAGACCTTTTTTTGGGCAACCATAAGAGGGTGGCACAAGCCAGGGAGAAGCGACTGTTTATCAAAAACACAGGGCTCTGCTAACACGTAAGTGGATGTATAGGGTCTGACGCCTGCCCGGTGCTGGAAGGTTAATGCGATGGGTGCAAGCTCATTTCTGAAGCCCCAGTAAACGGCGGCCGTAACTATAACGGTCCTAAGGTAGCGAAATTCCTTGTCGGGTAAGTTCCGACCTGCATGAATGGCGTAACGATTTCTCCGCTGTCTCCAACATCAACTCAGTGAAATTGAATTCTCCGTGAAGATGCGGAGTTCGCGTAGTTAGACGGAAAGACCCCGTGCACCTTTACTGCAACTTTACATTGGTGTTAGGAAAAACATATTTAGTATAGGAGGGAGACTTTGAAGCGGTGGCGTCAGTTACCGTGGAGTCAACAGTGAAATACCTCTTTTGTTTTTCTTGGCATCTAACTGATTGCCGTTATCCGGCATCAAGACATTGTATGGTGGGTAGTTTGACTGGGGCGGTCGCCTCCCAAATAGTAACGGAGGCGTGCGAAGGTAAGCTCAGAACGGTCAGAAATCGTTCGTAGAGTGCAATGGCATAAGCTTGCCTGACTGTGAGACTGACAAGTCGAGCAGAGTCGAAAGACGGTCATAGTGATCCGGTGGTTCTGAGTGGAAGGGCCATCGCTCAACGGATAAAAGGTACGCCGGGGATAACAGGCTGATACTGCCCAAGAGCTCATATCGACGGCAGTGTTTGGCACCTCGATGTCGGCTCATCACATCCTGGGGCTGGAGCAGGTCCCAAGGGTTTGGCTGTTCGCCAATTAAAGTGGTACGTGAGCTGGGTTCAGAACGTCGTGAGACAGTTCGGTCCCTATCTGCTATGCGTGTAGAAGAATTGAGAGGAGTTGACCCTAGTACGAGAGGACCGGGTTGAACATACCACTGGTGGACCGGTTGTAGCGCCAGCTGCAGTGCCGGGTAGCTAAGTATGGACGAGATAACTGCTGAAAGCATCTAAGCGGGAAACTCACCTCAAAACTAGTTCTTCCAATAGAGCCGTGGTAGACCACCACGTTGATAGGCTGGATGTGGAAGCGCAGTAATGCGTGCAGCTGACCAGTACTAATAACTCAATTGGCTTGATTTATGCACTGAAAAAAATTTATATAGTTATTTAATGGATCTAGGTAGAAAAAAAAAAATTCTTTTTTTAGGCTATGATTCTAGCCAAACAGTCTTAATTAAATTTCTAAGATCTAAAGGATACAATGTAAATTTAAACCGTCAAAAAAAATTATTTATTAATTCAGCCTTAAGAAAAAATTATCATTTAATAATTTCTTTTGGTTATAAAAATATCATAAAAAAAAAATTTCTGGATAAAATTAATTGCCCAATAATAAATTTACATATTTCATATTTACCCTATAATAAAGGCGCGCATCCCAATTTTTGGTCTTTTGTAGATAATACTCCCAAGGGTGTAACTATTCATCAAATTAATGACAAAGTAGATCGAGGCAAATATATATTTAGAAAAAAGAAAATTTTTACAAAGAAAAATATTACTTTTGAATCTACTTATTTTGAACTTATTAAAGAAGTAGAAAAACTGTTTATTAAAAATTACAAAGTAATAATGTCAAAAAAATTTCAGTTATTTAGCTATAAAGCCAAAGGCACCTATCATAGACAAAAAGATTTACCTAAATCACTTAAGAGTTGGAAAACTAAAGTAGATGATTTTTTAAAAACTTATCGTAAATAATTTTTTTTTATAGGTTCAAATTTTTTAATATTTAATCTCACTTTTTTTCCTATTATTTCAAAAAATTTGGATGATGAAATTCCTATTTTTGGCCTAAATGTATCTATATTTTTTAAGCTTAATTTTTCTCCTTTTTTGATATCTTTTATTGCAAAAATAGATCTTCTTAATTTTATCGTTTCTTTATCAATATATGTCTTCCTGTTTTCGTTCATACTTTTAAAAATCTTATTTTTTATTTGGCTTAATGTGTTTAGTTCAGATGGTGTAATAGAAAAAGATGAGTCAACGGTTTTAGTATTATGATTTAATTTATAGTGCTTTTCTAAAGCAACAATACCGTGAGATATTGCAGCGATAGATGAATAAATATTATCTGTATGATCTGAGAGTCCTATTAAATTATTTTTAAAAATTTTTTTTAATTCTAATATTTTTTTTAGATTCGTATTTTCAATAAGAGTTGGATAACTCGATATACAATGAAGAATAATAATTTGATTGTGATATTTTTTTATAACTTTTATAGCTTCTTTAACTTCATTGATTTCAGCATTTCCAGTAGAAATAATAATTGGTTTTTTTTTTGATGCAATGTAATCAATTAATTTTACATCCGTTATTTCAAATGAAGCTATCTTATAGATTTTTACTTTAAATTTTTCTAAAAGATCAACGCCTCTTTTGCTAAAAGGACTACTGAAAAGAATACCATTGTATTTCCTAGCAATTTCGAATGCATCTTTGTGCCAGGCATATGGTGTATGTGCTTTTTTATATAAATCCCATAAGTATTCTTTCTTCCAAATTCCTTTTTTGATTAAAAATTTTTTCTTTTTTGATTTGATAGTTATATCTCTAGGTTCATATGTTTGAATTTTTACTAAGTCAGAACCATTTTTAAATGCAGACTCAATTAATTTTAAAAAATTTTTCTTGTTTTGTTTATGGTTACCTGATATTTCTGAAATTATTAAAGGTGGCTTTTTGTAAGAAAAAGATATTTTTGAATTTAACTTAATCATT
This sequence comes from uncultured Pelagibacteraceae bacterium, assembly GCA_902618565.1. Taxonomy (GTDB): domain Bacteria; phylum Pseudomonadota; class Alphaproteobacteria; order Pelagibacterales; family Pelagibacteraceae; genus Pelagibacter. The sequence continues at coordinate 22,684 of CACNAX010000006.1, read as the reverse complement.
TTTTTAATGAAAAAGAATTATAACAACATAATAAATCAGATTCAAAATATAAGATCAAAAAACAATGTTAACTGGATGAATATTTTGAAGTTAGCTTTCAAGCTAGATCCAAAATCAGCGTCTAAAATTATGAAAAAAATAAATTATGATGATAAGAGAATATCTGTTTTATTGAATAAATTAACTAAATAGTCAATTAAAATTCATCTTTTTGTTTATAAAGAAATTATATTGTAAAATACACTCGTTCCATTCATGATTGATATGCCAGAGATTATTTTAGAATTAGCAAATGCTCATGAAGGTAAATTTAGTAAGATAAAAAAATCTATTAATTTTTATAATAAATTAGATTACAAAAATAAGTCGATAAAATTCCAAGTTTTTAAATACTCAGAAATAGCCACAGAAGATTTTAATTGGTTTAATGTTTATAAAAAATTATTTATATCAAATTCAATCTGGCAAAAAATATTCAAATTAGTAAAAAATAAAAAAATATGGATAGATGTATTTGACAATTATAGTCTTGATGTAATTAAAAATAATCAAAAATATATATACGGTATTAAATTGCAATCATCTGTTCTCAAAAATCATTATCTCATTGAAGATTTACTAAAATTAGATTTAAGAAAAGTAAAATTATTAATTAATGTGTCTGGAGTAGAAAAAAAAAACATATTAAGTTTAAAAAAAACTTTTTTAAAAAAAAATTTTAAGCAAATTATTATTCAACTTGGTTTTCAAAGTTATCCAACAGATTTGAATGAAATGAATATTGATAAAATAGACTATCTTAAAAAAAGTGGTTTTAGGTTTTTCTCTTACGCAGATCATATCGATGCAAGAGATAAATTTTCAAAAGTATTACCTACAATACTACTTGATAATGGATACAAATTTATCGAAAAACATTTTTGTTTATCAAGAAAAACAACAAAGTATGATTATTATTCTTCTCTAGAACCAAAAGAATTTCTTGAAATGATTGAAAATATTAAAAGTTATTTAACATTAAAAAAAGAAAAACCATTTAATCATAAAAAAGAAAAAAAATATCTTCAAAATTCTGAGCAAAAATTAGTATTAAATAATCTAAAATTTAAAGGCAATTTTATTTCAAAAAATGATTTTAAGTTTAAAAGAACATCTAAAACAGGAATTAAATTCAATAAAATACAAGAAATAATTAAACATACTCCAGTTTTAAAAAAAAATATAAAACTCACAGATGTGGTTGGTAAAAATTTCTTCAAAAAAAAGAGTAAAATTGGAATATTTATAATTTGTAGACTTAAGTCTACAAGATTAAAAAATAAAGCATTATGCAAAATTGATGATAAGGAGGCGATTGTTCATGTTGTTGAGCAATGTCTTAAGATTAAAAAGATAGATCATGTTTTTTTATCAACTTCATATCTTAAAAAAGACCTTCCTCTAGTTAATCTTCTAAAAAAAAAATTTGGAAATAAAATAAAATATATTTTAGGAGATCCTATTGATGTAATCAAAAGAATACTAAAAGGTTGTAATAAATATAAAATTGATACAGCAATAAGAGTCACTGGGGATTGTCCAGTTATCTCTCCTGAAATTATTGATTTCCTAATTAAAGAGCATTTTAAAAATAATTCTGATTATACTTGTGCTAAAGAATTTGCAGTTGGTTCTTCTGGGGAAGTTTACTCTGTAGGATCATTGGAAAAAATTTTATCAAAAACAAAAAAAGCCTCATATTCAGAATACCTACCATTCTATTATATGAATAATAAAAAATATTTTGCGATTACAGTAAGCCCTCTCCCAAAAAAATTTGTTGGCAACCATCGATTAACGCTAGATTTTTATGAGGATTTAAAATTTTTTAGAAAACTATTTCAAAAATTAAAAGAAGAGAGACTGAAAATAAATTTAATTAATATTTTTAAGATTTTGAGAAAAAATAAAGAGATTGATAATATAAACAGAAATATAAAACTTATATATAGGCAAAATAAATTTATAAAATTTCTTAATAAAAGAACTCAATTTAAAAATTAAATTGATTAAGTACAAATCCAATTTATCACTAAAATAATATCTTATTATTATTTTTAAAAATTAAGTTATATTTGGATTACTGGGGAAATATTTATTATTAATAAGACTATATCCTTTTTTTGCTATAGGTGGAAATAAGCCTGCACAAATTTCTGTTTCAAATTTATTTAAATTATTTAAATCAAAATTTGAACTTAAACATTTTGCTATAAGATTTGAATTTATTAATATGTTTGTTTTTGAGGTAAACTCAAAATGTAATTGTAATCTAGTAGTTTTATGAACAGTTTTCATTCTATGAATTGTATTCCCATAATGAATATAAATTGTTCCTTTTTTCCCATAACATTTTTTTATTTTAGTTTTTAGCTTTCTAATTTCTTCATCGGAATATAAATATGTTTGATTAAGTTTTTTATGGCTTCCTGGAATATATTCCATACACATATCATTTTCATTTATATCTTCGAGCAAAACATGTAAGTTAAATAAATTTGCATGATCAACATGCCAGTCATCAGCAAATTTACTTCTATAATTTTTAAGAAATTTATCTTTTGATGATAATTGATCATCGAAATTCGTATGATATGTCATCAAAGGATAGTTTCTTGCTAAAATATTTGAAGAGCTCATATTTTTTAATAATCCTATTAAATTTTCATCAAGCCAAAATTTTATCAAATCTTTTTTTAATGGAAGAGTTATGCTTTCAGATTTTTTTTCTTCAATTTTTTTAAGTTCCTTAATTTCCTCACTATAAATTTTTTTTAAATTCTCAATTTCTTGTTCAGAAAAATAATTGTTTAGAATTACTGCACCATCGTTATTAAATGTTGTAAATATATTTTTAAAATCAATTGTATCATTTTTATTATAATAAAATTTGTTATACTTTTTTCTGAATATCGTGTTGCCAACAATTCTATGAAAAAGTCTTCCAGGAAAAATAAAGTTCCATAAAATTTGATTCCACAAATTTAGACTACCTGCATAATATCCATAATTTGAGTCATAATTTATCCTAAGTGAATTATATAATTTTATTCTTAAAGACATAAAAAATAATTACATGATTATTTAGAAAATAAAAGTAATATATTTTTCAACAAAAAATTAAAAATAATTTGCATGTTTAATAATTTTTTAAAAAAAAAAAATTTATTATTTTAACACTTACAATTTCCATTTTCTTAAAAATTTTTAATTTTGATACATATTTTTTAGAAATTTCAAAACCTTTAAAAAATAAAAAATTAATTAATCTACTTAAAAAATTTCATATTTTTTGGGTTAATAATGAACATATTGATATAAAGTCTTTTCGAAAAATACATAGAATAAAATCTTATTTAACTGACAAAATAGCAAATAATTTTACAAATTTCATTTGGAATGAAAATTTGAAAAAAGAATTTCATTATAAAAAATATTTTAAGTTAATGATAATTGATAAATTAAAGACAGATGTTGAGAAGTTTATAATGTTAATGGTTGGTAAAAAAAAAATATCATTAAAAAAAGAAAAGGAATTTTTCTTATCATCAAATATGTTTTGCTATTTAATGAAATACATGAAAAAGGAAATCATATTTATAAATTCTTTTTCGTTTTTAGTCTTTTGCTTATTTCTCATAAAAAAATTGTTTTATATAATTTATAATAAGTTACTGAAGTTTTTGTTTTTTTTTATTTCAAGCCAAAAGAAAACATTATATAAAAAAAAGTCATTTAACCAAAAAGTAATATATTTTCCGCACAAAGGTTTAATTCATGGCAAAGGATTAACAAAAAACTTTATTTATTCAAACTCTATTGAAGAATTAAAAAAAGAAAATATTATTCATGTTGAATTACATGGGACTAATTACAACAATACTTATGAAGAATTAGGAATTGAACCTATACATTGGAATCAAATTTCATATCAATTTAAATTTGAGCATTTAAAATCAATACTTAAAATAATTAAATATAAGAACATTTGTTATTTTGATAAACTTGTAATTGCAAGTATATTCCTCCATTTTGAAATCATAAAATCAAAGCTTTCAAATTATAAAAATATAAAATTTGCATTCTTTGGTTATGATTTACTAACTTCATATTCAATAATTGCAGTTTGTAATTATCTTAAAATAAAAACAATTTCATACCAGACAAGATCTACTGCGGCATTCTTTTACAAAAGAAATTTATATTTTGATTATTTTTTTTGTTTTGGAGAAAAAATGAAAAAAATTTATGAAAAAAATCAATATATTAAAAAAATATATTTAATTGGTAATTATTTTTCAAACCAAACTTCTAAATTCAACCATGTAGAGAATGAGATTAGAGAAAAAAAGCAAAACTTTAAAAAAGTTTGTCTAGTTTTTGATCATCATACTTATCAAGATTATTTTATTAATAAACTCAATCCTATTGTGAATTTAAAGAATAATTTAAATTTTTATAATGATTTATTTGAAGTTGCCTCAAAATTTAAAGATGTTTTATTTATTTTAAAATCTAAAAATTTAAATTGGATGAGTCATAGAAGTCTAAATTCCATTGTGAAACAATTTAAATCATTAGATAATTTAGAAATCTCTGAAAATACAGTTTTACCAGATTTGTATAGATTTTCAGATTTTGCCTATGGTGTTATGTCATCTGGGTTAGATGATATGTTAGCTCTTAATAAACCGGTTATAATTAAAGATATATTAGGACACCCTTCTTATAAAGGTGATTATGGGATTTTAATAGCTAAATCTAAGAAAGAATTAATGATTAAACTTGATTTAATAATTAATGATAACAAAGAATTTAATAAGCAAATTTTAGATGTAAAGAGACAAATGTTTATAAATTATAATGATGATGAAAAAGAAAAAATTTTTAAAAAAATAATTCTTAAAAATGATTAAAAAATAGAAAACGATTACTTTCTATTGAAGCCAAACTTTTTATTAAATTAAATGTCTGTTAAATTTTAGAAATTGCTCTTGCTTTTATAAATGATGAGAATTATAAAAAAATATAAATAGAGAATAAAAACATAGTGAAAAAAATTTTTGAAAATAAAAATATTTTGATAACTGGTGGCACAGGATCTTTTGGTAGTTTCTTTTTAAAAAAAGTTTTATATAATTATAATCCTAAAAAAGTAGTTTGTTTTAGTAGAGATGAACTCAAACAATACAATCAAAAAAAAATAATAAATGGAAAATTTTCTAACAAATTAAGATTTTTAATTGGTGATATAAGAGATAAAGATAGAATTGAATTCGCAACAAAAGATATTGATATTATTATTCATGCAGCAGCCTTAAAACAAGTAGATACCGCTGAATACAACCCAGCAGAATTTATAAAAACTAATGTTTCTGGATCTGAAAATATAATTTATGCAGCCATAAAAAATAATGTAAAAAAAATTGTAGCCTTAAGTACCGATAAAGCTTGTTCACCAGCGAATTTATATGGAGCAACCAAATTACTAGCTGATAAACTTTTTATTAGCGCAAATGATATTAAAGGAAAAAATTGTATTTCTCAATTTTCTGTATTGAGATATGGCAATGTTATGGGCAGTCGTGGTTCTGTTGTTCCTCTTTTTAAAAAATTAAAAGAGAGAAATGAGGAGATTGGTTATACAGATTTAAAAATGACACGGTTTTCAATTACCTTAGAACAAGCGAGTAATTATTGTTTAAAAGCTTTAAAAATGATGATTGGAGGTGAATTATTTGTTCCTAAAACACCATCATATAAACTTGTCGATTTGATAAGTGCTTTTGGATATAACAAAAAAAAATTAAAAAAAATAGGTTTAAGACCTGGAGAAAAAATTCATGAAGACCTAATATCTTCTTCTGATGCTTTAAGAACAATCGATCTAAAAGATTTTTATGTTGTTACACCTTATTCATCTACTTCAGTATGGTCAGAGAACAGATTTAAGAAGCATAATAATTTAAAAAATATAAAATATTGTGATGAAAACTTTAAGTATTCAAGTGATTTAAACTCAGAATTTCTATCAGTTAAAGATCTTAATAACTTAATTAAAATATATTAAAATATATTAAAATATAACAATGATAAATTATGGTAAGCATTTTGTAGATAAAGAAGATTTAGATGCTGTCAATTTTACTCTTAAATATAATTTTTTAACACAAGGTGATCAGGTTAAGAAATTTGAAAAAAATATAAAAAATTTTTTTGGTGGCAAATATTGTTTAGCAGTTAATAGTGGTACTTCTGCATTACATTTAGCTTTAAAAAGTTTAAGTTTAAAAAAAAATAGTTTAGTTTTAACAACTCCCATAACATTTATTGCAACAGCAAATTCAGTTCTTTATAACAATCACAAGTTAGATCTAATTGATATAGACCTTAAAAATTATTGTTTAGATTTAAATTTATTAGAAAAATATCTTATCCAAAAAAAAAATTTGGTAAAAGCTGTAATATTTGTTGACTATGCAGGAAACACTCTTGACTGGGATAAAATATTTTTTTTGAAAAAAAAATATAATTTTTTTACAATAAATGACAATTGTCATGCTTTAGGTGCAAAGTATAAGAATGATATTAAATATGCAGTCAAATATGCAGATCTTGTCACTCACAGCTATCATCCAGTTAAATTAATAACCACAGGAGAAGGAGGCTCTGTATTAACTGATAATAAATCTTTTTATGACAAAATTTTCTCTTTAAGATCTCATGGAATAATAAGAAACCCACTATTAGAAAAGAAATTTGGAAGATGGTTCTATGAAGTTAATAAACTTGGATATAATTATAGATTGTCGGACATAGCTTCTTCTTTGGGTAATAGTCAAATCAAAAAAGCAAAAAAGTTTTTAAAAAAAAGAGGAGAAATAGCTAAAATTTATGATTATAATTTTAAAGGAATTGAAGGAATAATAATTCCTAAAAAAAATGAAAGTGTGAATCATGCTTATCATTTATATGTATTATTGATAGATTTTAATTATTTCAAAATTTCTAAAAAAAATTTTTTTCAAAAATTATTAAAAAAAGGTATTAATTTACAAGTTCATTATGTTCCTATCTACAATCATAAATTATATCAAAGTAGATTTAAATTTAATAAAAAGAAATATCCCCAATCAGAGAAATTTTTTAATCAAGCAGTTTCATTACCTGTATTTTACGAGCTAAAATTAAATCAACAAAAATATGTAATTAACGAAATAAAAAAAATTTTAAAAATAAATGGACATAAAAAAAAAATTTGAAAAAATTTTATTCATTAAGATCGAAGTATGGATTGTCTTTTTGTTGATACTTTTATTTTTTCTAATGACAATTATTTTTGCAGCAGTAATTAGACACAATTATTTAGCGGACGAAAAAAATCATAGGTTTCCAAAATTTCAAAAAAATTTAGTTTTTTTAGCAGAAATTCCTTCTAATATTAAAAATTTTGTTTCTGGTAGAGAATTTTCAAAAAAAAATCTTCATTTAAAAAAATTTGAAAGATTTAAATTTGTTAAAAGAGATCTCTTATTAATCTTACCAAGATTTGATTATGATACTAATAAATATGTAGTTGATATTTTTGATATAGATAATTTTAAAAATATTTATACATATTATATTGATTTTAATAAAATCGAAAAAATCTATAATCCAAATGTTGCTAAAAAACCTGTGGGAAAAAATCATATACATACTATTAATCATCCATTAATTACAGAAGAGGGACATATTAGTTTAATTTCTTCTAAAGGAATGTTTTTTACTCTTAATCATTGTTCTGAATTAGTTAATTATAATAATCAAAATTTTTATCATCATAGCTTGGAAGAAGATATGGATGGCAATTTTTTTGTTGGTTCAAGGATTTATCCAAGATCAGAAATAGTTAAAGACAGATTTAGTAATTATGTTGAGGATGCGATTGCAAAAATAAACAAAAAAGGTCAACTGATTTATAATAAAAGTATACCAAATATTTTAAATTATAACTCACTTTGGAATTATAAATATTTTAATAGTCAAGACTCAATTCACTTGAATGATATTCAGCCTGCAAACTTTGATAGTGAATATTGGAATAAAGGAGATTTGTTTTTAAGTTTAAGAGAAGTATCAACAATTTTACAATATCGACCTTCTAATAATAGGATTATCAGAGTTATTGAAGGACCTTTTTATAAACAACATGATATTGATATTATTTCAAATCATGAAATTGCAATTTTTAACAATAATAATTCATCTTTGAGAGATAATAATATCTCTCAAATACTGGTCTATAACTTTATTAACAAAAAATTTAAGAAAAAATTTCAACATCAATTAATAAAAGATAATTTCAAAACTAGGACACAAGGATTACAAGAAATTTTAAATGATGGTGCAATGCTAGTTGAGGAAACAGATCATGGCCGAATAATTTTTTTTGACAAAGATGGCAATAAAGAATGGGAATATGTAAATAAATCCAAAAATGGTAAAATTTATGAAGTATTATGGTCAAGACTAATATCTGATAAAAAGCAAGTTAAAAAATTAAAAAAAATTTTTAAAACAAAAAAATGCAATATTAAATTTTAATTATTTTTTTTTATCCGGTTATAAATTTTACTAGATTTTTTTATAAGTTCATCATCTGGTTTAAATTGAATTTTTTTTAGATCTACTTTTTTCAGTATTTTGTAATTTACTTTTTTTATATTTATTTTTGAAATTTTATTTTTTAGATAATTACTTTCAGTAAATTTTTCATAGACTAAAAAATTACAATTTTTATCGTTACTATGTTTTAAGTAAATTCTACTATAAAAAAGATACCATTGTTCCAGCCAATAATTAAAATTTAATGGATCGTGATATTTCTTTGGTTTGTTCCAATACTTATGATCATTTCCAAATTCATTATGACCAAGAAAATTCATATATTTTTTAATAAATTTATTTTTTTTTTGTAAATTTATAAAATTTAAATGCTGGTTATATAAAGAAATTGCATGTTGAATGGGATCACGAACAGGCAATAAAAAGTGAGATTTTTTAAATAAATTTTTTAAAAAATTTATTCTTTTATAATTTGAATTATTTTTACTAATATACCTCTCTTTTTCTTGTGAGCTGATAATTAGATTAACATAATTTTTAAATTCTAATTTTAAGTCACTCGTTTTATTTAAGTAATTTAAAAAAAAAACTTCATCAAAAGCCTCTGGGCTTTCTAGGTTAAAAGATATACCATCACCATGAATTCTTTTTTTTGTCTTAAGATTATTCTTAAAAAAAATTTTTGAAATATTAGGCGATAATAAAAAAGGCATATTAGAATATTTTAATGAAGCAAATTCTCCAGAAGAATATAAAAGATTTAACAAGATAGTAGTCCCGGATCGTGGTAATCCTGTTATAAATATATGCTCATTTGTGTTATATTCTTTTTTAGATTTAAATATTAATTTCTCTATCTCAAATAGAAAATTATTTATAATTTTAAATTTGAAAATTAAATTATGGAAAGCTTGTTCTATACCAGAGTAATTGACTATTTTCATTTAAAATAATAAATATAAAACTTAAAAATAAGTAATAACATATTTCAAATTTTGAAAAGGTTTAACTTATACATTAAAATAAGCAGTATCACGAATATGATCAAATAAAGACTTGATTGTATAATTATTTCAATAGATAATTTTATAATCTTTTTTTGTCTTAACTCATCTTTTAAATTACTTTTTCTAAGTAATTTAACTAATGTGGTTATATCATTAGTTAAATTCTTAATTGATTTTAATTTTATATTTGAAACCACAAAATTTTTTAAATCCTATGAATTATCATTAATTCTTTTTTTTCTTTTTTTTCTTTTTTTCTTTTTTTTTATTAATTTTTTGATTGGAAACCAAATAATTCCAATAAATAAGGAAAATATTGCAAATATTAAACCTAAAGATGCAGCTATAATACCGCCGCCTAAACCTGGCCCTAAATAAGCATTGCTATTGACTGATAGGGACATAAAAATTAATAAAGTATATATAAAAAATTTATTCATAAATTAATGGCTTCAAGTAATTTCAAACAGATTTTAAAAAAATTTTTTATTATTATTAATATAATCTCTTTAAAAAAAAAATTTATTTTACTCTTCTTCTTTACATTAATTTCAGTTTTTTTGGAAGTTTTAAGTCTTGGTATGATAATCCCCTATTTAAATGCAATTATTAATACTGAGGATTTAAAAGATTTTTTCTCGATCACTCAATATACAAAATATTTTTTTTACAAATTTAATTTAAATGAAAATTTGAGATTGATTATTTTTCTTTCTCTGATTTTTTTTATTATCATTTTTATAAAGTTTACATATTCAATATTTTTTGAATGGTATAAAGCTTTTACTAATCATAAGATTCAGATCAATCTATCTAACTCTTTATTTAAAAAGTATATTTCTCAAAATTACGAATTTTTTTTAAAGAAAAATACCTCTGAATTTCACCGATCAATACTAACAGATATTGATCAATTTTCCGGGACTGCAAATCAAATTATACTTTTAATTATTGATATTTTTTTAGTATTTGGAATTTTATTTGTATTATTTTTTACAAATCCAATTGTAACAGTTTCACTATTTGTAATTTTTTTATTTATAGGGTCGATATTTTTCAAATTTTTTTCAAGTAAAAGTTTGAGGCTTGGAAATATGTTAAATCTCAAATCTCAGGAAAAAATTAAAGCTATGATGCAAGCATTCACAGGAATTCAAGAAATCATAATACATAATAAGAGAAAATTTTTTTATAAATATTTCAAAGATATTAGTTTTGAGTCAAGTCATGCAAACATGAAATATACAATTATTTCAAGTCTTCCAAAATCTTTTGTTGAGTTAATTGTTGTTAGTTCTTTTATAACATTAATTGTATTTGTTTTTTTATTTGATCAGAATGTAGAAAAATTTATAGTCCAGTTAGGATTTATTTCGGTTGCACTTATAAGATTAGCTCCAGCATGTTATAGAATAATTCAATCAACACAAAGATTAAAATTTACCACTAAACCTGTCCAAAATATTTACTATGAATTAATTAATAACAACAAAAAAACTTTTGAAATTGAATATTCTAAAGATCTTTCTTACAAAAATTCTATTGAATTTAGAAATGTAAGTTTTTCATATGATAGTGTTAATATTATTGAAGATTTAAATTTTGAAATTAAAAAAAATCATTTTATAGGAATAGTAGGTTCTAGTGGAAGTGGAAAAACTACTTTAATTAATGTTTTAAGTGGAATTTTAAATTTATCAAGCGGAGAAATTTTCTTAGATGGAGAGAAAATAGATACAAATACAAATAATTGGAGAGAAAAAATAGGATATGTCTCTCAAGATGTCTTTATTTTGGATGAGACACTTAAAAATAATATTGCTTTTGGAGAATATGAAGAAGATATAAATTACGAAAAATTGAAATATGCTATAGAAATATCAGGGCTGAATTCATTGGTAAAGCAATCTCCAAAAAGCTGGAATATAAATCTTGGAGAAAACGGTTCCAATATATCTGGCGGACAAATTCAGAGGGTAGGTATAGCTAGATCATTATATAGAAACCCAAATATTTTAATTTTAGATGAATCGACAAGTTCTTTAGATGAGAGTACTGAAAAAAATATAATGAAAAATATTTTAGATTTGAAAGGAAAAATAACGATAATATTCGTTACTCACAAATTATCGCTTTTAAAAAATTGTGATAAAATTTTTGAACTTAAAAATAAAAAATTAATTTTGAAAAAGTAGCTAATTATGAAAAAAATTCTATTATATGGAGCAGGTGGTCATGCAAGTAGCTGTATAAATATTATTGAAGAAACAAAAAGGTTCAAAATACTTGGTTTAATTGATAAAAATAAGAAGATAAAGAAAACTTTATTTGACTATAATGTTATCGGAAATGATAAAGATTTAGAAAAATTATTTAAACGAACCAAGTATTTATTTTATGCCATTTCTCATTTAGATAGCTTAAAAGATAGAATTAAAAAAATAAATTTTTTACGAAAAAAAAATTTTGAATTTCCCACAATAATATCAAAAAGTGCAAAAATTGGTAAAAATGTTAAAATTGGATCTGGAACTATTATTATGGATAATGTTTTTATATCAAATAACGTTTCTATAGGAAATTATTGTATTATAAATAACTCAACACATTTAGATCATGATGTAAAAATTAAAGATAATTGTCACCTAAGCACCTCTGTTGTAATCAATGGTTTCTGCAATATCGGCAATAATTGTTTTGTAGGTAGTGGATCAGTCATGATAAACAACTATAAACTAAAAGCTAATTCATTTGTTAAAATGGGCTCGATCATTAAATGAGATAAATGAATAAAATTTCAATTCAAAAAAAAATTTGGCAGAATTGCTTAATTGAAGACAGCTATTCAATTAAAGAGGTTATTCACAATTTATCTAAAACAGGTTTGCAAATTGCACTAGTTGTTAAAAATTCAAAACTTATAGGAACAATAACCGACGGAGATATAAGAAGATATCTTTTAAAAAATAGCAACTTAAATAGGAAAGTAACAAAAATTATTTCAAAAAGGAAGCCACTATATATAAATAATGAAAATATAACTAGATCAGAAGCAATTAATTTTATGGAAAATAAATCAATCTTTCAGTTACCAATATTAGATAAAAAAAAAAGAGTTATTGGATTAATTTTACTTAATGATTTAAGATTTAAACAAAAGGAAAAAAACACTTTTGTTATTTTTGCTGGAGGGTTTGGAAAAAGATTATTACCATTCACAAAGAAAATTCCAAAACCTATGCTCAAAATTAAAGGGAAACCAATACTTGAGCATATTTTGTTAAATGCAATACATCACGGTTTTCAAAATTTTATTATTTTAACTCATTATCTTCCAAACAAGATAAAAGAATATTTTCAAAATGGAAAAAATTGGAATGTTAAAATTAAATATTTACATGAAAAAAATCCACTTGGCACAGCTGGTGGTCTTTTTAAATTAAAAAACTATAAGATAGAAGATCCAATAATTGCAATTAATGGAGATATTATTTCAGATTTAAATTTTAAGGAAATGTTAGAATATCATGAAAAAAATAAAGCTGATGCTACAATGGGCGTTAAGACTTTTAATTATCAGAATCCTTATGGTGTTGTAAAAACCAATGGAAGTAAAATAACAGGTTTTAGTGAAAAACCAATTTATAAAACCAATATAAACTCTGGAGTATATGTTTTTTCACCAAAAATTTTAAAATATATATCAGATAAAAAATATTTAGACATGTCTGGTTTGTTCCGAAAGTTAGTTGAGAAAAATAAAAAAGCTTTAGCTTTTCCAATTTACGAAAATATAGTTGATGTTGGGAATAAACAGGAATACCTTTTTTTAAAAAAAAAATAATATGGCCTCTTTTTTATATTTAATTCCTGCAAGAAAGGGTTCATTAAGACTAAAAAATAAAAACATTTTAAAAATAAAAAAAAAAACATTAATTCAGAGAACAATTGAATTTGCTAAGAAAATATCTACTAAAAAAGATAAGATTCTAGTTTCGACTGATTCAATCCTCATAAAAAAAATATCTTTAAATAATAAGATTCTTTGTCCATGGTTAAGACCTAATTCTTTAAGTGGTAACAAAGTTTCATCTGAGAAAGTGATTGTACATGCAATAAAATGGTATAAGAAACATTATAAATTATTACCAGATGGTATCATTCTTTTGCAACCCACAACACCATTTAGAAGTATAAGTCATTTTAGAAAATGCATAAATAAATTTTCAATATCAAATAAGTCAATTATATCTGTGAAAAATGTTAATACTGTTTTTAAAGATATTTATTTTAAAAAAAAAAATAATTTAAAAATTTTAAAAGAACATGATTTTTTTATACCAAATGGGTCTATGTATATTCTAAATACACATGATTTTTTGAAATTTAAATCAATTAATAAAATCAAAAAAAGTTTTTTCGAAATGAATGGAAGATATAATCTCGACATAGATTATCCCCATCAATATTTGCTGGCTAATCAAATTGCTAGTAAGTAGTTTTTTTACCGTAATTAAAAAAAATTGAATTAGATAAAATCTCGCATTCTGATTTACTGATATTTGGGTGCCACAAATCAATCATTAACACCACTCTATCTTTTTTTCCCTTATGATAAACTTCATGTTCAAATGAGTCATCAAATATTAAAACTTCTCCTTCTTTCCATGATTTCCATTCATTTCCAACTCTAATTTTAACTTTTTCAGGTTCTGGAACTTCAATCCCCAAATGGTATCTTAGCCTTAAATTACTTGATCCAGTATGAGCCTTTATAGTAGTGCCGGCACTTAACTTGGAAAATGCCACAAATCCAAAATTGTTACAAATAGGTAACTTATTTAATAACTCAAATGTGATCGGGAACTTTTTTATTAATTCATTATCTATACCTTTAGAACCAATAAGAGTTATTGATGACCATTGCCCATTTTTTGATGATAACAAATCATTTCCAGGATGAATTGATGTTAGTTGGTTGTTTTCTTTAAATTCATTTTTTATAGAAAGATAATATTCTTTTATTAAATTAGAAAATTTATCTTGATTATGCCATGGATTTGAATCAATTGACTTACAATTCCATATCGTAGGATTAGAAAAATTACTCTTTTTCATACCAATATTTGATACGTAAAGTGTAGATACTCCATAGTTTTTAGGATTCAAATTTTGATAATCATCATTGTTATTAAAGAATTTTTCATATGTTGCCTTAATTTTCCAAAATAAAATTTTAATGAAAAATAAATTTATTGAATCAGAAGCTATATTAAAATCATACCAATATAGATTACTTAAATTATTATTTGTTTTTGAATTTTTAATAATGTGTCTAACTTTTTTGATTGTTTTATAGAAATTAATATAACTCATATACTTTATTTATAATTACTTTAGTGTAATTATATAAAAATTTAAATGAAAAAAAAATTTAATAGTAAATTTGGAATTGTATTTTTTGTTACTGGTTTATCTGGTGCTGGCAAGACTGTATTTTCAAAAAAAATACTTAAATTTATAGAAAATAAATATGGCAAAACCTTAGTTATAAGTGGCGATGAAATCCGAAATTCATTTAACTTTAAAAAATATTCAAAACAAGACAGAATCAAACTTGGCATTCAAATTGCTAATTTTATAAAAATTATTTCTAAACAAAAAATCAATGTAATTTATAATGCAATTGCAATGTTTAAAGAAATCAGGAAACAACACAGAAAAAACTTTGTAAATTATGTAGAAGTGTACTTAAAAACTGATTTAAAAAAAGCTGCTCAAAATAAAAATAAAATATATCAAAAGAAAAAGAAGGACATTATAGGAAAAGACATTAAACCTGATTATCCAAAGAATTCAAATATTGTGATTAAAAATAGCGAAAATAAAACTTTGGAAAGTCTAAAAAAAGATTTTGTTAAAAAATTTGATAAAATTTATACTTAATTAGTGCGAAAAATATTTTCATTCAATGGGATTTTATTTATTTTATCAATTATTTTAGTTTTAACTATCTTCTATAAATCAGAAATACAGTTCGATGGCAATAGAAGAGATTATTATTTAATTTATTTTATAATCACTTTAGTAGTTATTTTTTTTTCAATTATTTTATTTTTTTTAAAAAAAAAGCATAAAACTTACTTAGTTATTATAATTTGTTTTTCTGTATTTACATTTTATCTTTTTGAGTTTTATTTAACAATTAAGTTTAAAAATAATCTCGAATTAATTTATAAAAAAATTGATAATAAAAAAAAATTAACTAACACGTTTAATCAGAAAAATAAAAAAACTTCTAGCGGGTTTGCTATTTCACCTAAAATTTTTTTGAATCACGATAATGATTTTTTTTATTTAACAGGTATATCAAATACAACTTCAAAAGTTTGTAATGAAAACGGTTATTTTTCAATAGTAAATAGCGACAAATTTGGATTTAATAACCCTAAAGATGCATGGGAAAATGAAAATATTGATTATACTTTAATTGGCGATTCCTTCATTTACGGAAATTGTGTTAACAATCCGTTTGATATTTCCTCAGTTATTAGAAAAAAAACTCAAAAAAATATTATAAATTTTGGTATTCAGGGCAGCGGCCCATTATCAGAATACGCTATCTTAAGAGAATATCTTAATTTTAGTTCAAAAAAAATACTTTGGTTTTTTTTTGAGGGAAATGATCTTGAGGATTTAGAAAATGAATTAAAAAATAAAGTTTTAAAAAAATACTTCAGTAATAAAAAATTTAATCAAAATTTAATAAATAAACAAAAAGAAATTGATAAGTTTTATAGAAATTATTTAAGAGAAATATCAATAAATAAAAATCAAAATAAACCAAATAATCAAAATTTAATTGAAGTAAATAACTTTTCTAATCTAATAAGATTTGTTAAATTATATAATTTAAGGATTGCTTTAGGCATAGATTACAAACAAAATTATAAATATGAGGAATTATTTAAAATTATTGAATTAACAAATGAATTAGCAATTAAAAATAAATCGCAATTATATTTCATATATCTACCATCATTTTATAGATATAATGGGAATATTCATAAGCATTATCATTTCAAAAAAATCAAAAAAAAGATCAGAAATTACATTGATAAAAAAAATATAGTTTTTATCGATATAGATGAATTAATTTTTGATAAAGAAAAAAATATAAAAGAATTATTTGCTTTAAATGAAAATAGCCACTATTCAAAAGAAGGATATGAAAAAGTTGCTGAATTAATAATAAGAATTACCCAACAGTAAATTTTTTTAATTTTATAATTATTTTTGAAATTGCTTACGTATCATTTCAAGATCACTTTTAGTTGGTCTAATTAAATTTGGAAACGTTCCTTTTCCAATATTAATTTGCCAAGCAATAGGCCCATTATTATTTTTTAAAAATATTTTGAGATTTTTTTTGAATGATTTAAGAGAATTTGAAAAAATATATTTTTTAAAACCAAAACCTTCAAAAATTTTTTTAAATTTAATATGCTTTGAATCAATTTGTTTTCCACCAATAGATTCGTGGGATTCGTTATTGAATAGCAAATACTTAAAATTTTTATTTTTTATTTGATTAAGATTTAAAAAGGCACCTAAATGCATAAAAAATGAGCCGTCTCCATCTATACAAATGGTTTTTTCTTTGCTGAAATGATTGTATGACATAGCTAGAGCAGAAGTATGTCCCATACCTCCAATTAATGGAAAAAATTTATTATTTATAGAATTTTTTTTTTTTATCTGTAAAATTTCTCTAGAATTATATCCTACCGAGCTAATAATTGTTTCTTGATTTAAACTTTTTAACAAAATTTCTAAAACCTGATATCTTTTAAGATCTCTTTTAAGATTTCTTTTGGGTAATGATAATAATTTTTTATTTTGGATTAAAACTTTAGATTTTATAAGAAAAGCGACAGTTCTTAAATTTGTTTTTGCGTATTTTATTAGTTTATCGATTTTTTTTAAATCCTTAACATCCTCTATATTCTCAAATTTAATATTCATATTGGAAAGAGTATTCCTCAATATTTTTCCTTGAATTATATGCTGTGGTTCATCTTTAACACCTGGAGCTCCTCGCCAACCAATGAATAATATCAATGGAATTTTAAAAATTTCTTTATTTGATAGATTTGTTAGTGGGTCTGTTGCATTTCCTAAACCTGAGTTCTGTAGATATACGCAAGGTAATTTGTTTGTAGCTAGATAATAGCCAATACCCATTGAAATTCCTAATCCTTCACTGGCAACTACAATATTTTCTACTTTTTTATCTTTAGATGCTATTTTTGATAATTCTAATGTACAACTGTCTGGAACCCCTGAAAAAAAATTTACATTATTTTTTTTTAGTTTATTAATTAATTGTGATGAAGATATCATAGAACTTTAAATATTTAGAACTAATATCATTAAATTCATAAAATACAAACGTTATGAAAAAAATTGCAATAGTAGGCCTCGGTTTTGTTGGCGCTGCAATGTCTGTGGCAATAGCAAGTAAATTAAAAAAAAGAAAAGAAAAATTTATTGTTTATGGTCTTGAGCGAAATAATAAACAGGGTAAAGATATATGTAATTCATTTACAAATGGAAATTTTCCTTTTGACACAACAGATAATTTATTAATTAAAAAAACTGCAGAAGTTATAAAAAATAAAAATCTAGTTGTTACAACTAATAAAAACTGTTTATCAGACTGTTCTATAATTGTTATTGATATAAATCTTGATTTAAAAAAATTTAATGAAAGTCTAAAAGATTATAAAAAATCAATAATTGAAATATCAAAATTTTTAAAAGATGATGTTTTAATAATTGTTGAAACAACTTTACCTCCAGGTTTTTGTAATAAAATAATATATCCAATTATAAAAAGGGAGTTTGTTAAAAAAAATAAAAAAATAGAAAAACTAAAATTTGTCCACTCATATGAAAGAGTTATGCCAGGAAAAAATTATATCAAATCTATAACAGATTATTTTAGAGTTTATTCTGGTATTAATAATCAATCTGCAATAGCAGCTGAAAATTTCTTTAGATCGTTTATAAATACTAAAAAATATCCTCTATGCAAACTTGATAAACTCGAAGAAAGTGAGTTTGCTAAAATTCTTGAAAATACGTATAGAACAGTCAATATAGCTTTAATAGAAGAATGGAGGTCATTGGGAGAAGAGCTAAATATTGATTTATTTCGTGTCATTGATGCAATTCGATATCGTAAAACCCACAAAAATATCATGCTACCGGGATATGGAGTAGGGGGATATTGTTTAACAAAAGATCCTTTATTTGGAAAGATTTCCTCTAAAAAATTTTACAAAAACAAATTTAAATTTCCCTTAACGCAAAAAGCAATGAACATTAATAAAAAGATGCCAATAACCACATTGTTAAAAATTAAAAAAATATTTAAAAATTTAAATTTTAAAAAAATTTTATTACTTGGAATATCTTACAAATCTGATGTAAGTGATACAAGAGATTCTCAGTCTAAATTACTTTATGATTATTTGAAAAAGAATAAATCCATTTTAACACTTCATGATCCATTAGTTAAATATTGGAAAGAATCCAGTGTTGATGTTTTAAATAAATTACCTAACTTAAATGAATTTGATTTAGTAGTATTTTTAGTAAATCATGATTTTTACAAAAAAATAAATTTTGATGTAAAGATAAAAAATAAAAAAATAACAATATTTGATGCAAACGGTGTTTTAAACAAAAAACAAATCAATCAAATTAAAAATAAAAGAATAAGATTATTATTTAATGGTAGATAAAAATAGAAATGTACTTATAACAGGCGGCGCTGGTTTTATTGGTTTTCATTTAGCTAAAAAATTTTTAAGTGAAAATTATAAAGTAGATATCATAGATAATTTCCAAAGAGGAAAACTAGATAAATTATTCTTAGAACTTGCGAAACATAGTAGAATTAAACTAATAAAAAAAGATATTAACTTAATAAATGAAAAAAAATTTCCAAAAAAATATAAATATATTATACATTTGTCCGCAATCGTTGGTGTAAAAAATGTTGTTTTGAACCCTAGTAAAGTATTAAATCAAAATATAACTCAACTTATAAAGGTTATAGAAATTGCTAAAAAACAGTCAAAATTAAACAAAATTGTATTTGCTTCTACCAGTGAAGTTTATGCCGAAACCCTTAAAATTTTTGGGATTAAATTTCCAACTCCAGAAAATTCGCCAATTACATTTGGTGAAAAGAATGTCAAAAGATCTGTATATGCATTATCTAAGTTTTACGGTGAAAGACTTTGTTTAACATCTAATTTGCCAACAGTTATAATTAGACCTCACAACATATATGGACCTAGAATGGGAAATTCCCATGTGATACCTGAATTGATAAATAAAATTATAACAAAAAAAAAATTAAATGTTTTTTCACCAAATCACAAAAGATCATTTTGTTATATAGATGATGCTATTAATTTTATCTATATACTATGTACAAAAAAAACTCCAAAAAATTTGATCTGTAATATTGGTAACAATAAAACCGAAATAAATATGCTAAATTTAGCAAAAAAATTATTAAAAATAATGAAAATTGATAAAAAAATTTTTAAAAAAAAAAATACTATAGGTTCACCATCAAGAAGATTACCAGATTTAAGTATGCTTCATAAAATTACTAAATATAAAAATCAATATTCGTTAGATGAAGGTCTAAGGAAAACTATAAATTACTATATAAAATGATTTTATTAAATAAACCAAATATCAATTTTAACTTAAAGATAAACACAATTATAGATACTTTAAAAAGTAACGAATTATCAACAGCTGGAAAGTATGTAGGTGTATTTGAGAAAGCTTTAACAAAATTTACAAAAATAAAATATGCTTCTGCTATAAATAGCGGGACATCAGCTTTGTTTATTGCTTTAAAAGTTATTGGAGTTGATAAAAACCATGAAGTGTTAGTACCAACCCTAACTTTTATTGCTACAGCAAATTCAGTTTTATATAATAATGCATCACCAGTTTTTTTAGACGTTGATGATTCACATAATTTAGATAAAGAAAAGTTTTTTAAATTTATTAAAAATGAAACTTTTATTAGAAATAAATTAACATTTAATAAAAAAACAAAAAAACAGATAAAGGCAATTATAATTACTCATATGTGGGGTAATTCTTTTTTTGACATCGAATTATATAATTTATGCAAAAAAAGAAATATAAAAATTATCGAGGATGCTGCTGAAGCACTAGGATCAAAATATATTATCAATAAAAAAAAAATTGAGCATGTTGGTAATAGATCAGATTTAGCGTGTTTTTCTTTTAATGGAAACAAAATTATTACAACAGGTTTAGGTGGAGCAATTTTATCAAATAATAAAAAATACATTGATAAAGTTAACTTTTTAGCAACACAATCAAAAACAGATAAGATTAGATTTAAACATTCTGAAATTGGATATAATTTAAAATTATCTAGTCTAAATGCTGCATTAGGGTTAGAACAATTAAAGAAGATCCCAAAATTTTTAAAAGATAAACAAAGAATACATTTTGAATATTATAAACAATTAAATCATTTAGAAGGTTTTAGTATTTTGCATGATGACAAAAAAACTAGTAATTATTGGCTTAATATTATTAGTTTAAAAAATACAAAAAAATTTAACGCAGAAAATTTACAAAAGTACCTATATAAAAAAAAAATAGAAACAAGATTTGTTTGGTATTGTTGTCATAAACAGAGCTATCTAAATAAATTTCAAGCATACAAAATACGACATTCGAATATTGTTGTAAGAAATTCTTTGTGCTTACCATCAAGCACTGACCTTAAAGTTGTTCATCAAAAAAAAATTATCAATGAAATCAAAAAATTTAGAAATTTATATCTTTAAAATCTTTGAAGAGATTAAGTTTATTTTGTTTTTTTAATAATTTTATAATATTTGAGCTTGTATCTTTTTTGTAATTAATAATTGAATTAATTTTATAATTTGGTTTTTTTTTACTAATAATTTCTAAAATTTTTTTTTTTATTTTTTTACTATCAATTTGACAATCAAAAACAGTTTTAAATTTTTCTCTACCTTTTTGTCTATCTCCAAGATTAATTGTGTAAGTATTTAATGCTGGCACTTCAATTAAACCACTAGAAGAATTTCCTAAAACTAAATTCACTTCTTTTGCTAAAGAAAAATAATAGTCTTGACCAAGAGATTTAATTACATATGCATTCTTATTTTTTTTTACATATTTATTTATTTCTTCAATTATTGTTAAGTTTTCGTTGTCTGTGTTAGGATATGTTATAAAGAAACTTGTATCTTGAATATTTTCTAACGATTTGAATATCTCTAATATTTGCTTTTTAATATTGTTTTTCATATTTGTTTCAGGATGAAAAGTGATTAGGATATTTTTACTTTTAAATTTAATTTTAAATTTTTTTGAAATTTGATCTCTATTTAGAAATCTAAAATTATTAATTTTTTCTAGCGCTAATGAACCCACATTAAAGATTTTTTTTGTATCTTCACCTATTTGTATTAATCGTTTTTTATAAATCTCGTTAGTTACAAAATGCAATGATGATAATTTTGAAACACAATGTCTAAAGCTATCATCGTATGATCCTAAAGTTTTTTCACCACCATGAATATGAACAATTGGTAGCCTACAAAGTATTGCTGCAAATGCTACAGACAATACCTCCGCTCTATCTCCAAGAAGAATTACAAACTCGTATTTTCTTTTACTAAATATTTTGCCAAAAGACCTAATATGAGCAGAATTAAAATTTATTAATGAAATATCACTATCATCTTTTAATTTAAATTTAAATTTTTTGAAAATTTTAATTTTTGATTGTGATACTTCATCAATTGTATTTCCATAATTCTTTATGAAGTGACTGCCAGCAACTATAAAATCTAAATTAAAATTTGAGTCGCGTTGTAATTTTTTGATTAAGTTAGACAAAATCCCAAAATCTGATCTTGAAACAG
>CACNAX010000005.1 GCA_902618565.1 uncultured Pelagibacteraceae bacterium | reverse complement strand
TTATAAAGTTTAATAAAGTCAATATTTCATCTTCTCAATTAAGAAAAATTTGATACTCTTTATTTAATTAATGGAAAAAATATCAGCTCTTAAAGATGAAATAATCAAAACGCTTGATATTAATAAAGCCTTAGACATAGTTTCAATAGATCTCGAAGGAAAATCATCAGTTGCGGACTTCATGATTATAGCTAGTGGTACATCATCAAGACATATTCAAGCTTTATCTGAACAAGTTTTTGAAAAATTAAAAATTAATGGTGTGAATAATTGTAAGATTGAAGGAAAAGATAGCAATGATTGGAAGCTTGTAGATGGAATAGACTTAATAGTTCATATTTTTAATCCTGAAAAAAGAAAATTTTACGAATTAGAAAAAATGTGGTCAGAATTAATTCCTAAAGAAAAACTGATCATATGAAAAAAATATACTTAATAGCTTCTTTATTTTTTTTCATATTTACAAACCCAATTTTTAGTAATGAAAACGATATTTACAAAAAAATCGATTTATTCAGCGAAGTCTTAGATAAAATTAATAAAGAATATGTTGATGAAGTAAATCAGAGTGAAGCAATGGATGCTGCTATAAACGGTGTTTTGCAATCTTTGGATCCCTATTCAGCATATATGTCTCCGGACTCGTTTAAAAATATGCAAACTGAGACTAGCGGAGAATTTGGAGGATTGGGTATTGAAGTCAGTATGGAGGCTGGTGTCGTAAAAGTAATTTCTCCAATTGATAACTCACCAGCTGAGGAGGTTGGCGTTAAAGCTGGAGATTATATTGTTAAAATTGATGATGTTCAAGTTCAAGGAAAGACTCTTTCTGAAGCTGTAGAATTAATGAGAGGCCCAGTTGGATCTGATATCGAAATTACTGTTAGAAGGAGGGGAGAAAGAAAAGCACTTATATTTACAATTACAAGAGAAATTATACAAGTTGCATCTGTAAAGTCTGAAATAAAAAATAATCAGACAGCTTATATAAGATTAACATCATTCAATGAAAATAGTAGTAAACAAATAAAAAATAAAATTAAAGAATTTAAGAAAAATAAGAAAATTAAAAATTACATATTAGATTTAAGAAATAATCCTGGTGGATTGTTATCTCAAGCAATAAAGATTTCAGATTATTTTTTAGAAAATGGAGAAATAGTTTCAACAAAAAGTAAAAGAAAGTATGAAAATAGAAAATGGTTTGCAAAAAAAGGAGATATTATTGATGGAGAAACAATGGTTATTTTGATTAATTATGGGTCTGCATCAGCATCTGAAATTGTTGCAGGAGCACTACAAGATCACAAAAGAGCAATATTAGTAGGAGAGAGTACATATGGAAAAGGGTCAGTTCAGTCAATTATTCCTTTAGATAATGAAGGTGCCATAAGACTTACTGTTTCTAAATATTATCTCCCATCAGGTAAATCAATTTCAAGAGTAGGTGTAAATCCAGATATAGTTATTGCTGAAGGTTCAGATGAATTTAGAATAAATACAGATACTGATAACCAGTTGGAATTTGCTCTTAAATTATTAAATGGTTAAGAATGAAAGAAAAATTTCAAAAAACTTCCATTAAGAAATGGTGTTGGTATCGCGGTCCTAAATAAAGAAAATAAGATATTTGTTGCAAAAAGAATTGATAATCCTGCTGATTTTTGGCAGATGCCTCAGGGCGGTATTGATGAAGGTGAAAATTATTTTGATGCAGCGTTGAGGGAACTTAAAGAAGAAACAAGCATAAAGTCAGTAGAACTAGTTAAAGAAATAAGCAAATACACAACTTACGATCTTCCTGATCGCCTTTTAGGAATTATTTGGAAAGGAAAATATAAAGGCCAAAAGCAAAAGTGGTTTATTGTAAAGTTTAATGGAGAGGAAAATGAGATTAACATTAAAACTAAACATCCTGAATTTTTAGATTGGAAATGGATAGATATTAAAGATTTAACAACTAAAGTTGTAGATTTCAAACTTCATGTTTACCAAGAAATTCAAAAAGAACTAGAAAAAGTAGTTAATTAATACTTATAGATTTTAGAACTTCGACTTTGTGGTTTAAAAGAAATCTTTTTTGATCATCAATATTATCTTTTGATAATTCTGCTTCAGCACTGCTTATCGAGTCAGATACAAAATTTTTATCAGCATCTTTTAAATCAAAAATTGAACTAGTTAATACAGATAATGTATTGTCTTTAAATTCGACAATACCATCTTCAACATAGAAACTTTGTTCTTCAGACTCAGAGAATACTTTAATTATACCTGGTTTTAAAAAAGAGATAATTGGAATATGATCTTTAAGAATACCAATCTCTCCTTCTACAGCAGGTATTACAACCTCAAATACATTATCTTTAGAAAGAAAAGATTGTTCTGGATTAACAATATCTATATTAAAGAGATTACTCATTAAGCAGCTGCATCTTTTGCCATTTTTTCAGCTTTTTCTATTGCTTCTTCTATTGTGCCAACCATATAAAAAGCAGCTTCAGGAAGATGGTCATATTCTCCTTTGCATATTGCGTCAAACCCTTTAATTGTTGACTCTAAATCTACAAGTTTACCTGGAGATCCTGTAAATACTTCAGCCACAAAGAAAGGTTGTGATAAAAATCTTTGAATTTTTCTAGCTCTAGCAACGGTTAGTTTATCATCCTCTGATAGCTCATCCATTCCTAGAATTGCAATAATATCTTGCAAAGATTTGTATGTTTGTAAAATTTTCTGAACAGATCTTGCTACACGATAGTGTTCATCACCAACAACTCTTGGATCTAAAATTCTAGAAGTAGAATCCAAAGGGTCAACAGCTGGGTAAATACCTAATTCAGCAATTTGTCTTGAGAGTACAGTCGTTGCGTCTAAGTGTGAAAAAGAAGTTGCTGGAGCTGGATCTGTTAAATCATCTGCAGGTACATAAATTGCCTGAACAGATGTAATTGATCCTTTATTAGTTGTTGTAATTCTTTCTTGCAGGTTTCCCATATCTGTTGCAAGAGTAGGCTGATAACCAACCGCTGAAGGAATTCTTCCTAGAAGAGCAGATACTTCTGAACCTGCCTGAGTAAATCTAAAAATGTTATCAACAAAGAATAAAACATCTTGACCCTCTTGATCCCTGAAATACTCTGCCACAGTAAGACCAGTTAAAGCTACTCTAGCTCTAGCTCCAGGAGGCTCATTCATTTGTCCATAAACTAATGCTGCTTTAGATCCAGTTCCCTCTGGCTTGATCACTCCTGACTCGATCATTTCGTGATATAAATCGTTCCCTTCTCTAGTTCTCTCTCCCACTCCGGCGAATACTGAAAATCCACCGTGGGCCTTAGCTATATTATTTATAAGTTCCATTATAATTACAGTTTTTCCAACTCCCGCTCCACCGAACAATCCAATTTTTCCACCTTTGGCATAAGGTGCTAATAAGTCGATTACCTTTATTCCAGTTACTAAAATTTCTGTTTCTGTAGACTGATCATTAAAAGAAGGAGCTTGTCGGTGTATAGGCCAATTTTCTTTAGTAGAAATTTGTCCTTTCTCATCGATTGGTTCACCTATAACGTTTACAATTCGTCCTAATGTTTCTGGACCTACTGGAACTTGAATTGGAGCGCCTGTATCTTTTACTTCATCACCCCTTTTGAGTCCCTCTGTACTATCCATAGCAATGGTTCTAACACTTGACTCTCCAAGGTGCTGCGCAACTTCTAAAACTAATCTATTACCTCCATTATCACACTCTAAAGCTGTTAATATTTCTGGCAGTTCTCCATCAAATTTTACGTCAACGACTGCACCAATTACTTGTGTTATGTTTCCTTTTTTGCTCATAATTATAAACTTTCTGCTCCTGATATAATTTCAATTAACTCTTTTGTTATTGCTGCTTGACGGCTTCTATTATACTCAATTGTAAGCCTATCAACCAATTCGCCTGCGTTTCTGGTTGCATTATCCATTGCTGTCATCCTTGAACCTTGCTCACTGGCAGAATTCTCTAACATTGCTTTAAATATTTGAGTTGAAATATTTTTCGGCAATAAATTACTTAAAATCTCATCTTCATCTGGTTCAAACTCATAATCATTATCATTACCAGAGACATCTTTATCTTCATTAAGTGGAACTATTTGTTGTTCTTGTGGAATTTGTGTGATTACATTTTTAAATTTATTGTAAAATATTGCGCAAACATCAAATTCATTTTTTTCAAATTTTTCAATTATAATTTTTCCTACTTTATCTGCATCAAAGTAATTTATATTTTTTGACTCTTTGAAAGAAATGTTCTCTACAATATAACTTTTATACTGTCTTTTTAGTTGATCATATCCTTTAGATCCAACAGTAATAATTTTTAAAGTTTTATTTTCAGATATTATTTTTTCGAAATAACTTTTTGCTTTTTTAATAATGTTAGTATTAAAACCTCCGCATAAACCTCTATCAGCAGTAAGAACAATACATAAATGAACTTTCTCTTCACCTGTCCCAACCAGTAATTTGGGAGCATTTTCTTTATCTGTTATACTTTTTGAAAGATTTAAAATTACATTGTTCATTTTTTCTGAATAAGGTCTGCCTTTTTCAGCATTCTCTTGAGCTTTTCTTAACTTGGCTGCAGCCACCATTTTCATAGCTTTTGTTATTTTCTGAGTTGATTTAACACTCGTAATTCTTTTTCTAAGATCGTCTAAACTTGGCATTTATGATTATTTAATTCCTTTAATTAATTCTACTAATTGTTTTTCAATATCTTCCTCAATCTTCCCAGTTTTGGCAATAGACTCCATAATCTCAGGCTTGTCAGATTTACACTTTTGTAGAACTTTATTTTCAAAGTCTGCTACATCTTTAAGTTCAATATCATCCAAATAACCTTTTACGCCACAGAAAATTGATATAACTTGTTCTGCAACTGTCATGGGAGAATACTGTCCTTGTTTTAAAAGTTCAGTTAACTTTGAACCTCTATTTAAAAGTTTTTGTGTAGATGCATCTAAATCAGATCCAAATTGAGCAAAAGCTGCCATTTCTCTGTATTGAGCTAACTCTAATTTAATTGATCCAGCCACAGATTTCATAGCTTTAGTTTGCGCAGCTGATCCAACTCTAGATACGGATAATCCAACGTTTACTGCTGGTCTAATTCCTTGATTGAATAGTTCAGTTTCTAAAAATATTTGCCCATCTGTAATAGATATTACATTTGTTGGAATGTATGCAGAGACATCGCCTGCTTGTGTTTCAATAATTGGTAGCGCAGTTAAAGAACCTCCGCCATTTTCATCACTTAATTTAGCAGCTCTTTCTAATAATCTACTATGTAAATAAAACACATCTCCTGGGTATGCTTCACGCCCCGGTGGTCTTCTCAATAATAATGACATTTGTCTATATGCGACTGCTTGCTTAGATAAATCATCGTAAATAATTAAAGCATGCATTCCATTATCTCTAAAATATTCTCCCATAGTACATCCTGTGTAAGGAGCTAAAAACTGAAGAGGCGCAGAGTCTGAGGCTGTTGCGGAAACTATAGTCGTATATTCCATTGCGCCAGCGTCCTCTAAAGTTTTTACAATCTGAGCAACCGTTGATCTTTTTTGTCCAATTGCAACATATATACAATAAAGTTTTTTACTTTCGTCGTCTGACTCATTAATTTTCTTTTGATTGATAATTGTATCGATAGCTACTGCGGTTTTACCAGTTTGACGATCTCCAATTATAAGTTCTCTTTGCCCTCTTCCAACAGGAATTAAGCTATCAATTGCTTTTAAACCTGTTTGCATTGGTTCTCCAACTGATTGTCGTGGAATAATTCCTGGAGCTTTAACTTCAACTCTTTTTCTTTCTAAACTTTTATCTAAAGCTCCTTTTCCATCAATTGGATTTCCTAATCCATCAACAACTCTTCCTAAAAGTTGTTTTCCAACTGGTACATCAACAATCGCACCAGTTCTTTTTACAGTATCACCCTCTTTAATTTCTCTATCATCGCCAAATATAACAACACCAACGTTGTCACTCTCTAAGTTTAATGCCATTCCTTTAGAGCCATCAGAAAACTCAACCATTTCTCCTGCTTGAACATTATCCAAGCCATAAATTCTTGCAATTCCATCTCCAACAGATAATACTTGTCCGACCTCTGAAACCTCAGCTCTATCGCCAAGTTTTTTTATCTGTTCTTTTAATATTTTTGTTACTTCTGAAGGATTTATTTCCATTTATGCCTCTATCATTTGTTTTTGAATTTGTTGCAGTTTATTTTTAATAGAATTATCTACCATTGTACTTCCCACTTTTAATACCAAGCCACCAATTAAACTTTGGTCAAATTTATAATTTAACTGTATCTTTGCTCCAAAGTTTTGAGATAGATCTTCTTTAATTTTAGAAATATCTGTTTCATTAAGTTCTTTAGCTGAAAAAAGCTCTGCTTTTATTTCACCTCTAGCTTTCGAACATACCTCTATAAAGTCACTTAAAATTTTTTCTAAATAAAAAAATCTTCTTTTTTGAATTAAAAAAACTAGAAATCTTTTTAAAAGATTATCAAAATTGTTTTTTTCGGAAATTGTTTCAATAACTTTAGTTAAATCCTCAATACTAGTCGTAGGGTTTTTGATTAAATATCTAAATTCTTCACTTTCATTTATGAGTCTACTAATTGCAACGACTTGTTCCTCTACTTTTGCTAGAGATTTATCTTCGCTAGCCAGCTCAAATAATGCTTGGGCATAACTGTTATTAGAAGTTATTGATATTTTATTTTCGCTCAATTTATACTCTCAATTGTGAAGATGTTTAAAATTTCGCTTAGATAACATACGAATTATCAGTCTTCAAGGCTCAGATTGTGAAAAATGGTAAGATTTAATGGGCTAATTGAAGCTGATAGGGTCAACATCAACTGAAAGTTTCATTCCTTTGGAGAGTTGAAAATCTTTCAATACATCTTTCAATTTTTTCTGAACATTAGATGTTTTTTTTGCCCTTATTAATAGTCTATTTCTGAATTTTTGATTAATTCTATATATTGGAGCATTTACTGGTCCTAAAATTTTTGCATCTATAGATTTTGATAAAATATTTTTAAGTTTTACGGCATCTATATCAAGTTTTTTTTCATTTGATGAAGATAAGATTAAAGCGATAAATCTTTCGTAGGGTGGTAGATTATTCCTCTTTCTTAAATTTAATTCATTTTCTAGAAATTTAAAAGGATCTTCATTTGTAATTTGATTTATAACTTCTGGTTTTAAATTGTATGTTTGGAAATAAATATTAGCCGGTTTGCCGGTTCTACCTGCTCTTCCTGATAACTGATGGTAAAGTTGTAAATTTTTTTCAGTGCTCCTAAGATCGTGTCCTTGAGAAGTTAAATCAATATCTAATACAACAATACAATTCAATTTTGGAAAGTGAAATCCTTTTGATATTAACTGAGTGCCTACAAGAATATCTATTTCACCAGATATAATTTTATTCAATTTATCTTTGCCAGATGCTTTATTCATTGTGTCGCTAGAAAAAATTATTGTTTTTTTATTAGGAAAAAGGTTTTTAACTTCCTCTGCAATTTTTTCTACCCCAGGTCCACTAAATACAAACTCACAAACATTTCCTTTTTTACAATCTCTATTTAATTTTGAATTATATCCACAGTAATGACACAAAAGAATTTTTTTATTTTTGTGAAATACTAAATTTATAGAACACCTTGGGCATGTAAAAACATTTAAACATTTTTTACATAAAACATAGGGTGCAAAACCTCTTCTATTTATGAAAAAGAGAACTTGATCTTTTTTATTTAAATGTTCTTTTACTTTTTCAAGAGTTTTGAGAGATATAGAACTTTTGGTCGCTAGTTGATTTTGATAAAGATCGATAACATGGTGTTTAGGTAAATTTGCACCCTTATATCGATTAAGCAATCTTGAGTAATTATATTTTTTAATTTTAATATTTTCATATGTTTCGATTGATGGAACTGCAGTTACTAAATTTATTGGAATATTTTCGTGTTTAGCTCTTGATATTGCCATATCTCTAGCATTATAGATAATTCCTTCATCTTGTTTATAAGATTGATCGTGCTCTTCATCTACAGTTATCAAACCTAATTTTTTGAATGGCAGAAATAAGGATGATCTTGCTCCAAGTACTACTTTAATTTTTCCTGCTGATAATCCATTCCATATAATTTTTCTTTTTTTTGGGCTGACTTTTGAATGCCAAACTGCAGCTTCAAATCCAAAATAAGATTTAAATTTTTTTTCAAATTCATTTGTTAGTCCTATTTCTGGTAATAAAATTAGAGCTTGCAATCCTATATTTATAATTTTTTCAATAGCTTTAAAATAAACTATTGTTTTTCCTGAACCGGTTGTACCTTGCAGTAAATGAACTCTAAAACTGCTATCATTTTTAGATAACTCTTTATAAGCCTTATCTTGCTCTTCAGAAAGTTGATAACTTTCTTTTTTGCTTGATAGAGCATATTTTAATAGATCGCTGTCATTTTTTATTTTTAAATTTTCGTCATTAATCAAATGTAGTTTTAAACACATTCCTAGGGGTACAAGATTGTAATTAGAAAACCACTTTAGAAAATTCATTGTCTTTTTACTTAGTGGTTCAATTTGAATTTTTTCAATTATAGATTTTAATTTAAATTCCCTATTATTCTTTTCTTCAAAAAAATCCCAAATTACACCAATAATATTTTTCTTACCAAATGGAACTTTTACATAATCTCCTGCTTTTAATTTAATATTACTTTCATAGGTAAAAGGATAATCAAATATATTTGGCAACAAAACTGGATATTTCATAAATATTTAATTTTAGTTTTTTTATATCTTAAAAATATATAAATAGATCAAATGAAATATAATTATTACTGGAGAAAATCAGGTTTAAAAAAACCTTATGGGGATAATTTTTTGAGTTTAGTTGAGGAATATAAGCCAAAAAATGTATTAGAAATCGGTGTTTTTTGTGGTGTTACATCAAGAAATATATGTGAATTATTAAAGACAAATTTTGGTAGTGATTTTAGATATTACGGATTAGATTTATTTGGATCTACTAAAACATCAAGTGTAGATGAGATCGAACCTAAATTTCTTGAAAATCAAAAGTTTTCGAATCCACTTAAAACTATCTATTATAATTTCATAAAAAAAGAAAATTTAAATTCAAAGATATCTGTTCAAAATTTTTTAAAGAAATTTTCGCAAAATATTGAGCTAATAGAAGGAGACACAAGGGTGACTTTAGAAAAAGTTCCTTTAAGTGAAATTGATTTCGTATTTTTAGATGGAGGCCATAGTTACGATACAGTTTTAAGTGATTTACAAAAACTTTATGACAACATGAAAAATAATTCTAGAATTGTTTGTGATGATTTTGCAGGTATTACAAAAATTGAAAGTGTTGAAAAAGCAATAAAAGACTTTGCAAATAATAATAAAATAAAACTTGAAGAAAAATTTAAAAGATTTGCTTTATTGAATGTAGAAAAATAATTATTAAGAGTGAATTTGTCTTTTATCTACTGATAATGCTGCTTCTTTTATAGCTTCAGAAAATGTTGGGTGTGCGTGACATGTTCTTGCAATATCTTCGGAACTAGCTCCAAATTCCATTGCGACAGCCATCTCAGCTATCATTTCTCCTGCATGAGGACCAATAATATGTACACCAAGCACTTTATCAGTTGATTGGTCTGCCAAAATTTTTACAAAACCCTCTGGCTCATCAATTGCTTTGGCTCTTGAATTTGCCATAAAAGGAAATTTACCAATTTTGTACCCTATGTTTTCTTTTTTTAATTGCTCTTCGCTTTTGCCAACATAAGCAACCTCAGGAGATGTATAAACAACTCCAGGAATAATATCATAATTAACATGACCTGATTGACCTGCTATTAATTCTGCAACAGCAATTCCTTCCTCTTCAGCTTTATGGGCTAACATTGGGCCATCAATAACATCACCTATTGCATAAATATTTTTAACATTCGTTTCAAAATTTTTATTTACTTTAACTCTTCCTTTTTCATCTAACTTTACACCAACTTTATCTAAATTTAAGTTTTTAGTATAAGGTCTTCTTCCTACAGAAATTAAAACAACATCAACATCATGTTTAACTTTTTGGCCATCATTTTGTGAAGTCTCAACCGTCACACCGTTAGAGTTTTTAGTTATTTTATCAACTTTAGTATTAAGGTTGAATTTTATACCTTGTTTCTTTAATATTTTCATAAATTCATTTGAAATATCTCGATCCATTCCAGGCGTGATATGATCTAAAAATTCAACGACTGTGACTTCAGTGCCAAGTCTTGACCAAACTGATCCCATTTCCAACCCTATATATCCTCCACCAACAACAATCATTTTATTTGGGAGTTTGGGAATAGATAGGGCTCCAGTTGAAGAAAGAATTCTCTCTTCATCAAAATCTACTCCAGGCAATGAAACTGGCTCTGATCCTGTACTGATTATTGTTTTATCAGTTTGAATTATTTTAGTGCCTTCCAAGCCTTCAATTTTTATTGAATTCTCGTTCTCAAATGAACCTTTGCCTTTAAAATAAGTGACTTTGTTTTTTTTGAATAAAAATTCAACTCCTTTAGTCAAAACTGTTACAGCTTTGTCTTTATTTTTCATCATTTTATCTAAATTGAGTTTTATTTCTCCAGTCTCGATTCCAATTTTTTCAAAATTTTTAGCACTATGAAATTTTTCAGATAAATTAAGTAAACTTTTTGATGGGATGCATCCAATATTTAAACATGTCCCTCCTAGAGATCCTCTAGACTCTATGCATGCTGTTTTAAGTCCAAGTTGAGACAATCTAATTGCACAAACATAACCACCAGGACCACCACCAATTACTGTAACATCAAATTTTTCTGACATATTATAAATTTAAAAATAACCTTCTTGGATCTTCTAAGTTTTCTTTAACAGTTTTTAAAAAACTCACAGATTCTTTTCCATCAATTATTCTATGATCATAAGACAATGCTAAAAACATTACAGGTCTAGCTTTTATATCACCATCAACAACAACAGGTCTTTCAACAATATTATGCATTCCAAGAACTGCTGATTGTGGAGGGTTTAAAATAGGAGTAGATAACATTGATCCATAAACACCTCCGTTGCTAATTGTAAACGTTCCCCCTTGAAGATCCTCTATGGTAAGACTGCCATTTTTTGCTTTGTCTGACAGATCTTTTATGTTTTTTTCAATGTCGGCAAAAGACATTTCATCAGCATTTTTTAATACTGGAACTACTAATCCTTTTTCAGTTCCTACTGCAAAGCTCACATTATAATAATTTTTGTAAACCATTTCATCATTTTCAACTTCAGCATTTATTGCAGGAAATAATTTTAATCCTACTATACAAGCTTTCACAAAAAAGGACATGAAGCCAAGTTTAATTCCATAACTATTTTGGAAATCTTCCTGGTTATCTTTTCTCATTGAAATTATATTTGACATATCAACCTCATTAAACGTTGTAAGCACAGCTGCATTATTTTGAGCCTCTTTTAAACGTTTAGCAATCGTTTGTCTTAGTCTTGACATTTTAATTCGTTCTTCTTCGCCGTATTGAATTTTTCTTTCGTTAGGTTGAGGGTTAGCTCCCATTAAACTTATTAAATCACCTTTTAAAATTCTACCATCTTTACCTGTCCCTTTTACTTCATCTAAATTAATTTTATTTTCAACAACCATTTTTCTTACAGCAGGAGAAAGTGTTTTATTTTGTTTAATAGGCTTGGTTTCTTTAACTTCATCAGTTAATACCAATGGTTCTTCGTCAAGCAATAAAGGTTCTTGAGTTATTTTTGTATCTTTTTTCTTTTCGATTTCTAAATTTATTACATTATTTTTTTCAACGTTTCCTTTAACCGGCTCAGCTTCCTTTTCTTCTTTAAGAGCACCACCTTCTGAAATCATTCCTAATACAGTTCCAACTTCGACTGTATCACCATCTTTTGAGTTGATCTCTGATATAACACCACTCGCAGGTGCAGGAACTTCTAAGTTTACTTTGTCAGTTTCTAATTCTACTACAGCTTCATCAGCAACTACGTTATCACCCTTTTTCTTTAACCATTTCGTGACCGTAGCCTCTGTAATACTTTCTCCCAAAACTGGAACTAATATTTTTTCACTCATTTATTCAAATACTTTATTTATAATTTCTTGTTGTTCAGAATTATGTCTTCTTGCGTAACCTGTAGCAGGTGTAGCATCTGGACTTCTTCCAATGTAAGAAATTGCATTGTTTTTAGCCTTAATAGTCTCTAATGTCCATTGTATATAATCTCTAACAGCAAACCAAGCACCCATATTTTTGGGCTCCTCTTGGCACCAATAAAATTTTGAATTTTTTGCAAATGGTTTTAGCTCTTTAACCAAACTTTTTGCAGGGAAAGGATATAGTTGTTCAATTCTATACAAAATCACATCATTGATTTTTAGTTTCTCTCTTGCCGCGAGAAGATCAAAATAAATTTTTCCAGAGCATAATATTACTTTTCTAATTTTTTTATCTTCTTTTAACTTAATAAAACCTTTTTGCTTAGTATCTCTAGCATGATCCCATAGCACTCTATGAAAAGAATTTTTTTTACTAAAATCTTCTAAATTTGATACACAATATTTATTTCTTAAAAGTGACTTAGGTGTCATTATAATTAAAGGTTTTCTAAAATCACGGTGCATCTGTCTTCTTAAAGCATGAAAATAATTTGCAGGTGTAGTACAATTCATAACTTGTAAATTATCATTTGCACATAATTGTAAAAATCTCTCTAATCTCGCAGAAGAGTGCTCTGGACCTTGTCCTTCATAACCATGGGGTAATAACATAACCAGTCCTGATGCTCTTTTCCACTTTCTTTCACCAGATGATATAAATTGATCAATAATTACTTGTGCACCATTTGCAAAATCTCCAAATTGAGCTTCCCAAATTGTCAATGTATTCGGTTCTACTAAACTGTATCCATATTCAAATCCTAAAACTGCAAGTTCAGATAAAAAACTATCTACAATTTCAAAATTTTTTTGGTTACTAGATATATTGTTTAAAGGTATGTACCTTGAATTATCAATTTGATTTCTTAAAACTGAGTGTCTTTGACTAAAGGTACCTCTACCTGAGTCCTGACCTACTAACCTTACTGGATAACCTTCAACTAATAATGAACCAAATGCTAAAGACTCAGCTGTTGCCCAATCAATTCCTGAGCCTTCATTAATAGTTTTTTTTCTATTTTCCATAATTTTTGTTATGGTTTTGTGAATATTTTTATCAGTTGGAAAAACATGTATTCTGTCAGAAATATTATTTAAAATTTTCAAATCTGATCCAGTTACACCTCTTTTATCTTTACCTCTTTCGGGTTTATATCTCGACCAAGTTCCCTCAAACCACCTAATTTTAGGTTTATAATCTTTCGCATTTTTAAATTGATCATCTAATAAATTTTTAAAATCAATAATTTGTTGATCTAAATCTTGTTTCGTAAAAAGTCCTTCATTTACGAGCTTTTCACCATAAATTTTAATTGTAGATGGATGAGATCTAATTTTTTTGTACATAAGTGGTTGGGTGAAAGATGGCTCATCTCCCTCATTATGTCCAAATCTTCTGTAACATATTAAATCAATTACAACATCTCTATTAAATTTTAATCTAAACTCAGTT
Source organism: uncultured Pelagibacteraceae bacterium (assembly GCA_902618565.1). Taxonomy (GTDB): domain Bacteria; phylum Pseudomonadota; class Alphaproteobacteria; order Pelagibacterales; family Pelagibacteraceae; genus Pelagibacter. The sequence goes on along the minus strand of CACNAX010000005.1, from coordinate 49,323 downwards.
GCTATTCTAGTTGCGTAAACAACTGCCTCAGGATCATCTCCATTAACATGGATGATTGGTGCATCAACCATTTTACCTACGTCAGAAGGATAAGGGGAAGACCGCGCAAATCTAGGACTTGTTGTAAATCCAATTTGGTTGTTAACAATAATATGGATTGTCCCTCCAGTGTTATGACCAGGAAGTCCGGACATCGCAAAACACTCTGCTACTATTCCTTGCCCTGCAAATGCAGCATCGCCGTGAATTAATATTGGTATAACTTTATTTCTTTGTTTGTCTTGGTGAAAAAATTGTTTAGCTCTAGTTTGCCCAAGAACAACAGGATTAACTGCCTCTAAATGTGAAGGATTATCTGTTAAACTAACGTGTACAGGATTTCCATCAAATTCTCTATCAGATGAGGCTCCTAAATGGTATTTGACATCTCCAGCACCATCTTCTGAACCATCCATTTCACCAGCAAATTCATTAAAAATTCTTTTATAAGACTTTTGTAAAACGTTTGCTAAGACATTTAGTCTTCCTCTATGTGACATTCCTATTTTAACTTCTTTTATTTTGGATTGTCCTCCGATTTTTATAATTTGCTCAAGAGCAGGTATTAAACTTTCTCCACCATCTAAACCAAATCTTTTAGTACCAACATATTTTGTGTTTAAAAATTTTTCAAATCCCTCTGCTTGTATTAATTTATTTAAAATTGCTTGCTTTCCATTTTTTGTAAACTTGAGTGCATTCTCGTCTTTTTCAACTCTATCTCTAAACCACATTCTCTCAGTTGGATTTGAAATATGCATGTATTCATAACCTATGGGACCACAATAAGTTTTTTTTAAAAACTTCAGTATTTCTCTAATATTTGCACTTTTTTTATTTATTATTCCGTTTAGAAAAATTTCTTTGTCATAATCTTCTTTTTTAAAACCATAGTACTCAGGATGTAATTCGTCTAAATATTCTGACTTCATCAATTCTAAAGGATCTAATTTTGATAATAGATGTCCCCTTAATCGATAAGCTCTTATCAAGGCTACGGCACTTATTGAATTTTTATTTGAATTTGCAATTACTTGAAAATTAAACTTGCTAGAATTATCTTTGTTTTTTTCATTTTCTTTAGCTGTTTTCTCAACATCTTCTATATTAATTTTTTTTGAGAAAGGTTTCCACGACGGTCCATTTATCTCATCGACTAATATCTTCATATCCTCATCTACACCTGAGAAATATTCAATCCAACTTTCAGATAGAGATGGATCTTTATTTATAAATTTTACATACATTTCCTCAATAAATGCACTATTAGCTTTATTTAGAAATGATGTTTTTTTATATTCCAGATTTTTAGGAGAGCTCATTTTATTTTAATATAATACTAAATTTTGTTTTCAATTGGACAATTTATTTAACAATGTTTTTCCAATTTCTGAAGGGGATGTGGCAACTTCTATACCACAATCTTCCATTTTTTTGATCTTATCTTTGGCCCTGCCTTTGCCACCTGATATTATGGCGCCTGCATGTCCCATTCTTCTACCCGGTGGTGCTGTAACACCTGCAATAAAACCAACCATGGGTTTTTTTATTTCATGATTTTTTACAAATTCAGCTGCTTCTTCTTCAGCTGATCCTCCTATTTCGCCAATCATTAAAATTGATTTAGTTTCCTCATCCTTTAAAAATAAATCTAAACAATCAATGAAGTTCGTACCATTTATTGGATCACCACCTATACCTATACATGTTGATTGTCCCAAATCATTCTCTGTAGTTTGTGCGACAGCCTCATAGGTCAAAGTTCCAGATCTTGATACAATACCAACAGAACCCTTTTTATGTATATTTCCTGGCATTATTCCGATCTTGCATTCATCAGGCGTAATTATCCCTGGACAATTGGGACCGATTAATCTTGATTTTGAATTAAGTAACTTTTTTTTGACCTTAATCATATCAAGAACTGGTATACCCTCAGTGATACAAACGATTAATTCTAAGTTAGCTTCAATGGCCTCTATGATTGCTGCGGATGCAAATTTCGCAGGAACATAAATCATAGTTGCGTTGGCACCAGTTTCATCGACTGCTTCCTTTACTGTATTAAATACTGGTCTATCTAGATGAGTTTGACCACCTTTTTTTGGTGTAACTCCTCCAACTAAATTTGTTCCATATTTAATTGCTTGCTCTGAATGAAAAGTTCCGTGACTACCCGTAAAACCTTGGCAAATTAACTTTGTGTTTTTATTAACTAAAACTGACATTTATTTAATAGCCTCTACAATTTTTTTAGCAGCATCTGATAAATCAGAAGCAGAAATTAACTCAAGACCTGAATTATCAAGTATTTTTTTTCCCTCTTCAAAATTTGTTCCGGCCAATCTTACAACTAAAGGAACATTCATTTTTATTTCTTTTGCTGCATCCACAACACCTTGGGCAAGAACATCACATCTCATTATTCCGCCAAAAATATTAATCAATATTCCTTTAACATTTTTATCTGATAAAATTATTTTAAAAGCAGCTGCCACTTTTTCTTTAGAAGCCCCTCCACCAACATCTAAAAAATTTGCTGGTTCCTTTCCATGTAATTTAATTATGTCCATAGTTGCCATCGCAAGCCCAGCTCCATTAACCATGCATCCAATTGTTCCATCAAGTTTAATATATGCCAAATCATGCTTGCTAGCTTCTATCTCTGTTTCTTCTTCTTCATTGAGGTCTCTCAACTCAATTAGCTCTGGATGTCTGAATAAAGCATTTCCATCAAAATTCATTTTTGCATCTAAACAAATCAACTCTTTTTCTTTTGTTAAAATTAAAGGATTAATTTCGATTAAATTAGCATCGGTTTCTATAAATAATTTGTATATGGACTTGATTAGACTAATTCCTTGTTCTTTTGTTTCTTCATCTAAATTAAAAATACTTATTATTTTATTACAATTTTCATCAGATATTTCGTTATCTAAATCTACTTTTGTTGTTAAAATTTTCTCAGGAGATTTGATTGCGACTTCTTCTATATCCATACCCCCTTGATCACTTGAGATAAAAGCTATCTTTGAGCTCGCACGATCTACAACACAAGACAAATAAAATTCTTTATCAATGTTAGATGAAACTTCGACATATAATCTTTTAACAATTCTTCCGCTAGGTCCTGTCTGATGAGTGATTAATTTTTTTCCAAGCAAGGATTTTGCCTCTGTTTCAAGACTTTTTAAATCATTTACTATTTTAACTCCACCAGCTTTACCTCTGCCTCCAGCATGAATTTGTGCTTTCAACACATATTTATCAGTTTTAAGATTTTTAGCTTTTTCCAATAATTCATTTACATCTAGAGCATAAACTCCATCCGGAACTTTAGCTCCATATTTTCTAAGTATATTCTTTGCTTGGTGTTCGTGAATATTCATTAACTAGTTATTTAAACTAGGATCAATTTTGGATGCAGCTTCCCATAATTTTTTTACAGCATCTACTGAGTTATTAAACTCAGATTTTTCATTTTCATCTAGCTCAATTTCTTCGATTTTTTCTATACCGTTCTTTCCAACAATTACTGGCACTCCAGCATAAATATTGCTTATTCCGTATTGTCCATTTAAATGTGCAGCACAAGGGAGCATTTTTTTGCTATCTTTTAAGTATGCTTCTGCCATTTCAACACCTGACGCTGCTGGTGCATAAAATGCTGAACCTTTTTCTAAATATTTAACAATTTCAGCACCTCCATCTCTAGTTCTTTGATTTATACTTTCTAATTTATCTTTTGATATTTTTCCTTCTTTGACTAAATCTAATAATGGTTTTCCTGAAACTTTTGTAAATCTTGGTAGAGGAACCATAGTATCTCCATGTCCTCCCATTACCATTGCCTCAATTTCTCTAACAGGCACATTTAACTCTAAAGATAAAAACAGTTTAAATCTCGATGTGTCTAATATTCCGGCCATTCCAACAACTTTGTTAGGCAATAGTCCAGAAAATTTTTGAAAAGCCATAACCATTACATCTAATGGATTTGTAATACATATAACAAAGGCATTTGGTGCATGCTGCTTTATACCTTCAGCAACCTGTTTTATAATTTTTAAATTTATTCCTAATAAATCATCTCTACTCATTCCTGGTTTTCTTGGGACACCAGCTGTAATAATGATTACATCTGAATTTTTTATATCTTCATAATTATCAGTACCTGAAAATTTTACATTAAATCCATCTACGGATGAAGACTGTGCAATATCTAATGCTTTACCTTTAGCAATTCCACTTGCTACATCAAATAATACTACTTCATCAACAAGCTCCTTTAGTCCAATTAAATGTGCTAAAGTTCCACCTATTTGTCCAGCTCCTATTAATGATATTTTTGACATTTTACTATTTCATTGTTGGCATTATAAATTCAGGATCTGATCTAACACCTGAAGGCCATCTTGAAGTGATCGTTTTTAATTTAGTATAAAATCTAACTCCTTCTGGCCCGTGCATATGTTGATCTCCAAATAATGATCTCTTCCATCCACCAAAACTATGAAAAGCAACTGGCACAGGGATAGGGATATTAATTCCAACCATTCCTACTTTAATTTGATTTGCAAATGTTCTTCCTGCATCTCCATCTCTTGTATAAATACTTGTTCCATTACCAAACTCATGGTCATTAATTAAATTTAATGCTTCGTTAAAATCTTTAGCTCTGACAACAGATAATACAGGTCCAAATATCTCCTCTTTATAAATTCTCATATCTTTTTTAACATTATCGAATAAGCAACCACCAATATAATAACCATCTTCATAACCTTGAAGTTTGATATCTCTTCCATCAACCACAAGGTCTGCTCCTTCTTTAATACCTAAATCAACATAACCTCTTACTCTTTCAAGATGCTCTTTTGTTACTAAAGGACCCATTTCAGAATTCTTATCCATGCCTGGTCCAATTTTTAAAGCTTCCACTTTTTTAGATAATTCATCAACTAGTTTGTCACCTACATTACCAACAGCAACAGCAACAGATTGAGCCATACATCTTTCTCCTGCAGACCCATATGCTGCACCCATTAGACCGTTTACTGCTTGATCTAAATCACAATCTGGCATGACAACACAATGATTTTTAGCTCCTCCAAGAGCTTGAACACGTTTTTCATTTTTGGCTGCATTTTCATAAATGTATTTAGCAATAGGTGTTGATCCAACAAAACTAACGGCGGATATATCTTTATGTTCCAAAATTGCATCTACAACTTCTTTATCTCCATTAACAACATTCAAAACCCCATCTGGTAAACCAGCTTCACTAAATAGCTCTGCAAGTTTTAATGGACAAGATGGATCTTTTTCAGATGGTTTTAATACAAATGTATTTCCGCAAGCTATTGCCATTGGAAACATCCACATTGGAACCATTGCAGGAAAATTAAATGGTGTAATACCCGCACATACACCTAATGGCTGTCTCACTGACCAGCTATCAATGTTTGTGCCTACATTTTCTGTAAAGTCACCTTTTAGCATTTGTGGAATTCCACATGCAAATTCAACTACCTCTAAACCTCTTGTGAGAGAACCTTTGGCATCTTCATAAACTTTTCCATGCTCTGATACAATCATCTTAGCTAGCAAGTCAGAATTTTTTTCAATTATTTCTTTGTATTTAAATATTATTCTAGCTCTTTGTATTGGAGTTACATTTGACCATGTTTCAAATGCTTTTTTTGCTTTTTGTACTGCTAAATCAAGATCTTGTTTTGTACCAAGTCTAACCTCAGACTCTTGTTTGCCTATAGCAGGATTAAATACTTTTCCTTTTCTATCAGATGTACCAGAAACAATTTTACCATCGATAAAATGCTCAATTAAATTCATGGATGTATTTAAATAAGTAATTATGTGGTTGCAAGCATTTTCTTTATCTCAGCAATAGCTTTTGCTGGATTTAATCCTTTTGGACATGCGTTAGTGCAGTTCAAAATCGTGTGGCATCTATAAAGCTTAAGTTCATCTGCAACCTTTTGAAGTCTTTCCTTTCTATCTTCGTCTCTGCTATCCATTATCCATCTATAAGCTTGTAATAAAACTGCAGGACCTAAATACTTATCGCCATTCCACCAATAACTAGGACATGAGGTAGAACAACAAGCACACATTATACATTCATAAGCTCCATCAAGTTTAGCTCTATCTTCTGGAGATTGATGAATTTCTGTTGTTTCACTTTTTGAATTATTTTTTAACCAAGGTTCAATGGATTGGTATTGTTTATATAATCCACTTAAGTCTCCTATTAAATCTTTTTTTACTTTTAAGTGAGGCAAAGGGTATATATCTATATCTCCCTTAATTTCTGTATGTGGCTTAGTACATGCAAGACCATTTTTTCCACCCATATTCATTGCACAAGAGCCACAAACTCCATGCGCACAAGATCTTCTATATGCAAGTGTTGGATCAATTTCGTTTTTAATTTTATTTAGTATGTCTAAAACTTTAGATGGACAATTATCCATGTCTACTTCATATGTGTCTATTCTTGGGTTCTCTCCAGTTGATGGATCCCATCTATAAACATTTACTTTTCTGATATTCTTTGAACCGGTTTTGTCTTTAAAATATTTACCTTTATTAACTTTTGAGTTTTGTGGTAAATTTAATTGAACCATTAATACACTCTTTCTTGTGGAGGAAAATATTGGACTTCATTTGTTAATGTTGAAGTATGTACATCTCTGTATTCAATTTTAGTATTTTTTCCATCACACCAAGATAATGTATGTTTCATAAATTTTTCATCATTTCTTTTTGGATAATCTTCACGAGCATGAGCTCCTCTGCTTTCTTTTCTGTGATATGCTGAATCTACAGTTGTTATCGCTTGTCTAATTAAATTATCAAATTCTAAAGTCTCAACTAAATCAGTATTGAATACCAACGATTTATCTTTAACAGAAATCGATTCCATGCCGTCATATGTTTTTCTGATCTCATCTACACCCTCTTTAAGATTCTTTTCAGTTCTAAATACAGCACATTTAGACTGCATTGTTTTTTGCATCGCCAGTCTAAGTTCAGCAGTTCCATTATCTCCCTCTGCATACCTTAGTTTATCAAATCTATTTAGACATTTTTCAGTTTCGCTTTCATTAACTTCTTCGTGAGGCGTTCCAGGTTTTACCAATTCCGCTGCTCTCTTTGCTGCTGCTCTTCCAAAAACAACCAAGTCAATAAGTGAATTTGAACCTAATCTATTTGCTCCATGAACAGATACGCACGCAGCCTCACCAATCGCCATCAAACCTGCGACTGTTTTTTGAGATCCATTTACTGTTAAAACTTCGGCTTTATAATTTGTTGGTATACCACCCATATTATAATGAACTGTTGGAACAACTGGTATCGGTTCTTTGGTTACATCTACATTTGCAAATAATCTTGCTGCCTCAGTAATGCCTGGCAATCTATCTTCAATAACTTTTTTATCTAAATGACTTAAATATAAATGAACATGGTCTTGATCTTTACCAACTCCTCTTCCCTCATTGATTTCAATAGACATTGATCTGCTAACTACATCTCTCGATGCAAGATCTTTAGCGTTGGGAGCATATCTCTCCATAAATCTTTCACCTTTAGAGTTTACCAAATATCCACCTTCACCTCTTACACCTTCAGAAATAAGTGTTCCGTGTCCATATATTCCTGTTGGGTGAAATTGTACAAACTCCATATCTTGAAGAGGTAATCCAGCTCTTAATACCATTGCATTACCATCACCAGTACAAGTATGTGCAGATGTTGCTGAGTAATACACCTTTCCATATCCCCCTGTGGCTATAATTGTTATGTGAGATCTAAAACGATGAATTGTTCCATCATTTAAATTCCAAGCAATTAAACCTTTGCATTGTCCATCTTTCATAATTAAGTCTAATGCAAAATATTCAATAAAAAATTCTGTATTATGTTTAAGTGCTTGACCATATAATGTATGGAGAATTGCATGACCAGTTCTGTCTGCTGCAGCACAAGTTCTTTGTACAATTCCATTTCCATAATTTTTTGTCATTCCACCAAATGGTCTTTGATAAATTTTTCCATCTTCTGTTCTACTAAAAGGAACACCATACTTTTCTAATTCTAGTACTGCTTTTGGTGCTTCCTTACACAAATATTCAATACTATCTTGATCGCCTAACCAATCTGCTCCTTTTACAGTATCGTACATATGCCAACGCCAATCGTCTTCTCCCATGTTTCCAAGGGCTGCTGAAATTCCACCTTGGGCAGCTGATGTATGACTTCTGGTTGGAAAGACTTTAGAAATGCATGCAGTTTTTAATCCAGCTTCACTTAAGCCAACCGCAGCTCTTAGGCCAGAACCTCCAGCACCAAGGACAACAACATCGTATTCATGATCTATAATATTATAAGATTTCATATAGTTATTTTAAATACCGCAAATATTGTAATTAAAGGAATTGTTATAGCAAAAAAATTTAAAGCTTTGTTTGCGGCATTTTTGATTTTTTCATCTTTAATATAGTCTTCAAAAACCTCGCTGATGCTTAATGCCGAGAAAAAGTAAGCAAAAATAAGAAAAAGACTAAATATAAACTTTGAAGGTTGAGAAGTTAGAAAAGTTAATATCTCTAAGTAGCTTTTGTCATAAATACTAACCAAATTTAAAGCAAACCATAACATCAAAGGTACTAATATGAGAGAACTCACTTTTAAAAATACCCATTTTTTTGTTACTGCTCTCATTAAAATAAATTTCGTCCTATTAAATAAATTGAAACGGTTAATATAAAAGATCCAAATATTACAATTAAGCCAGTAATTTTAGTGGTTTTTAACTCAAATCCATAACCAAAATCCATAATTAAATGTCTTATCTCACTTAAGATTTGAAAGCTAAAAGACCATGTAATACCCAAGATGAAAAATTTCCCAATAAAAGATTGGAGGAATAATTTTATAAATTCATGACTTCCTTCGCTAAATGAAAAAAAAATAAAAAAGATACAAATTAAAGTTATTGCTAATATATTTATTATTCCTGTAATTCTATGAGATATTGAAACTAAAGATGATACATGCCATCTATAAATTTGAATATGAGGAGATAAAGGATTATTTTCCATTTTGATTTGCTTTCATTATTGTTTCTGCAATTTCAACAGAATTTAATGCGGCGCCTCTTAAGAGGTTATCTGAAACGATCCACAAATTAATTGAATTCTCTTTTGTTTTATCATCTCTAATTCTTGAGATAAATGTTTCATCACTACCAGTTGCTTCTATTGGTGTACTATATCCTCCATTTTCTCTTTTATCTATAACGCTACAACCATCAGCATTATTTAATGCTTCTCTGATTTGTTCTAGAGAATAAGGATTTTCAAACTCTATATTTACTGATTCTGAATGTGATACAAGAACAGGAATTCTAACGCACGTAGCTGTTAGCTCTATATTATTGTCCAGTATTTTTTTTGTTTCATTAGTCATTTTCAATTCTTCTTTTGTGTATCCATCATCCGAAAAAACATCAATGTGAGGAATGATATTGAAAGCTATTTGTTTAGTAAAATTTTTAGATTCAACAGAATTTCCATCAAGATAAGATTTAGTTTGTTCAATCAATTCATCCATAGGTGCTTTTCCGCCTCCAGAAACAGATTGATAGGTGGAAACTATTACTCTTTTTATTTTATATAAATCATGTAATGGTTTAAGAGCTAATACTAACTGAGCTGTTGAGCAGTTAGGATTTGCCACAATATTTTTTTTCATTTCATTAATTTTTTCTGCATTCACTTGAGGTACAATAAGTGGAACGTCAGGATCCATTCTAAAAAAACTAGAATTATCAATTACAGTTGTTAATTTTGCTGCACTTTCTGCATATTGTTCTGCAATTTTACCACCTGCTGCAAAAAAAGTTATATTTGCATTTGAAAAATCGTATTTTTCAAGATCATGGACTTCATAATCTTTGCCCTTAAAACTTATTTTTTTTCCAGCACTATTAGAAGAAGCTACTAAAAAAAGGTTATTAAATTTAATATCCTTTTTTTCTATAACTTCTAGTGTCTTTCTTCCAACATTACCGGTTGCACCGATGATAGCTATATTAGTCATTTTAAAGATTTATACTAAATGAAAGGTAAATCGCAAACTGTTCCGTTAAAACTATTGCCATTTATATCAATTTTGAATGTTTGCTTTGCTTCAAAATATGGTTTTTTTATCATAGCTATACCAATTACCTGTTTAAAAGTTGGATTGTAACAACCTGATCGTAGTTCTCCGATTATATTATTTTTTTCATCTGTTAAATTCATTGAACCAGTTACGCTTATTTTATCAGTATCAATTTTAACGCCCATTAGTTTTCTTTTAATTCCTTCAGACTTTATTTTTTTTAATTGCTCTTTTCCTAAAAATTCAACATCACTATCAATATTAATATATTTATCAAAGCCACATTCGTATGGGTTGTCTCCATTGTCCATATCGTTTCCTTGAGAAAGTAATCCACTTTCGATACGTTCAATTAAATTAGGACATCCTGCTCTAATATTAAACTCATCTCCAATTTCAAATAAATGATCGTATAGTTTTAATCCCGCCTCATTATTCTCTACATAAATTTCATATCCACCTTGTTTAGACCATCCTGATTGAGCAATTAAATGTTTGGCTCCAGCAAAATCAAAATAATCAAAACCAAAAAATTTTAATTTTGTTATCTTTTCTCCAAAAACTTTTTCCATCAATTTAAAAGATTTAGGCCCTTGCACAGCCATAATGTCAACTTCGGGTTCGATAATATTTACATCAAATTTATTTCCAATTGCCAATCCTTTTGCAAATAAGATTACATCCGTATCTGCAATAGAAACCCACCATTTATTCTCATTAAATCTTAGAACAACTGGATCATTAATTAATCCAGCATTATCATCTATGATTGGACAATAATAACATCTTCCATCTTTTGATTTCGAAAGATCTCTACAAGTCATAAGTTGAACCAATTTTGCAGCATCTTTTCCAGTAATCTCTACTTGTCTTTCAGCAGCCACATCCCAAACTTGAACATGCTCTTTTAAATGATGATATGAGTCTTCTAAAGAACCAAATGCAGCAGGAAGCAACATATGATTGTATATTGTGTAAGCTGTAACACCTTGTTTTTCAATTCTTGATGTATAAGGCGTACCTCTAAGTCTTCTTGATTTTGCAATAGAAAAGTTTTTCATTTTTTAGCTTAGTGTCATCTTTTTATCTATTTGTAAAGAAAGTAAGTTGTTTATTTGAAAGAAATCTAAGTAAGTTCCTTAGCTCTTTTTCTTAATTCAAATTTTTGGATTTTACCTGTTGATGTTTTTGGAAGTTCACAGAAGTCTATTTTTTTTGGAATTTTGAACCCTGCTAGAGTTTCTCTACAAAAATCGATTAATTCTTTTTCATTTGTCTCTTTATCTGCCACTTTCTCTATAAATGCGCATGGAACTTCTCCCCATTTCTCATCTGGTTTTGCTACTACAGCAACAATTGAAACAGCTGGGTGCTTAGAAAGTGTGTTTTCGATTTCGATTGAAGATATATTCTCTCCACCTGAAATAATAATATCTTTCGACCTATCTTTAACCTTGATGTATCCATCTGGATAAATGACTGCCAAATCACCAGAGTGAAACCATCCATCTTTCATAGCCTTTTCAGTGGCCTCTTTGTCTTTAAAATACCCTTTCATAACAACATTACCTTTGATCATTATCTCGCCAATGGTTTCTCCATCCATAGGCACGGGTTTCATAGTTTCTGGATCTAAAACAACCACTCCTTCTGTGTTTGGAAATCTCACACCTTGTCTTGCTTTAATTTCATTAATTTTGTCTTCTTCAAAACCATTCCATTCATCATTCCAAGCACATTGTAAAACATGTCCATATGTTTCTGTTAAACCATAGACATGCATTACCTCAAATCCTAATGCTTTCATTTTTTTGAAAATAATACTTGGAGGTGGTGCTCCAGCAGTTAAAACATAAACTTTGTTTTTTAATTCTTTGATATCATTTTGTGATGCACCTGTTATCATATTAAGTACAATAGGTGCACCTCCAAAATGGGTAATGTCGTGCTTTTCAATTAATTCAAATATTTTTTTTACATCAATAGCTCTTAAACAAACTGTTTTTCCATTTAACATTGGTATTGTCCACGGGTACCCCCATCCATTACAATGGAACATTGGTACAACTGTTAAAAAATTTAATCTATTTGGCATATTCCAAGCAACAGCACTACCTGTTGACATTAAATAAGAACCTCTATGATGATAAACAACACCTTTTGGATTTCCAGTTGTTCCAGACGTATAACTTAAAGAAATTGCTTGCCATTCATCCTTTGGTTTTTTCCAAATATAATTTTCATCACCAGTGCTTAAAAATTCCTCATATTCTCTATCTCCAATTTTTTTTAACAAGGATTGGTCAGCAAAATCATCTTGAACATCAATTACGATTGGTTTTTCTTTTAAAGTTGATAAAGCCTTTTCTGCAACTGCATGCAATTGTCTATCTATTATTAATACTTTTGCTTCACTGTGTTCTAAAATATAAGCAACAGTTTTTGCATCAAGTCTTGAATTAATTGTATTTAAAACGGCTCCTGTCATAGGAACAGAATAATGTGCTTCAAAAATCTCTGGAGTATTAAAGGTCATAACTGAAACTGTGTCTCCTTCAACAATACCAATTTTCTCTAGTGCACTTGCAAATTTGGTGCACCTGTTAAATACTTCAGTCCATGTGAAAGATTTTGTTTCATATACTAAAGCCTCATAATTTGGATAAATGTCTTTTGCTCTTTCTAGAAAGCTAAGCGGTGTTAACGGGACATAATTTGAAGGATTTTTATCTAAGTTCTGATTATATTTATTCATCAGTTAAATTTTGCGCTCATAGTATATTTACTACCAGAAATAGCAGATTTATAATGGCTCTCAGCTCTAGGCAAAATTTTGTCAAAATAATAATTTCCTGTATTTAATTTATCTTCATAAAACTCTTTATTGTTTTCCAAATTTTCATAGCTTTTTCTCATTGTTTTTAGCCATATAAATGAAAGACAAAAATAACCAAAAAATCTTAAATAATCGTTACATGATGCGCTTATATCGTCTTTTGGCGTATTGCCATTAGGAGATATCCAGTCGGTGAAATCTGACAATATATTTTTTAATTCAGATATTTTTTTTACATGTTCATTTAAATTGTCTACTTTTGAACAATTTTGAATTTCTGTATCTACATATTTCATAAAATTTTCAAAAACTTTTTTCTGACTAATTTTTCTAAATACAAAATCAATTGCCTGCACAGAATTAGTTCCTTCGTAAATAGGTGTAATTCTATTATCTCTAAATAATTGTTCTATCCCTTGGTCTTTGGTATAACCATAGCCACCAAAAACCTGAATTGCTTCATTGGTTATTTCCATACCCATATCTGTAAAAAATGACTTAATTACTGGGGTCATAAGACCTACAATATCCGATGCATCTTTTTTTACTTCCTCTGAACTATGACTTAAGCTTACATCTACCTGCTGAGCCATCCAAAAAGATAAGGATCTTTCTCCCTCAATTATAGACTTCATATTTAATAAACTTCTTCGAATATCTGCGTGCTTAATAATTAAATCTGTTTCTCCATTAGAATTATTATTTGATTTACCTTGTTTTCTCTCTTTAGAATAACTTAAAGCAGTTTGATAAGCTGTTTCAGATAGACCTAATCCTTGTATACCGACAACAATTCTTTCTAAGTTCATCATTGTAAACATAGAATTTAAGCCTTTGTTCTCTGGTCCGATCATATACCCTTTGGCATCATCAAAACTTAATACACATGCGGGTGAACCTTTAATACCCATTTTTGATTCAATTGAAACAGTATTGACGCCGTTTCTTGGACCAATTGATCCATCATCATTAATTTCATATTTTGGTACTAAAAATAAACTTATTCCCTTCGTTCCTTTTGGTGCGTCCTGCGTTCTTGCTAAAACAAGGTGTATAATATTTTCAGTTAAATCGTGGTCACCAGAAGTAATAAAGATTTTTTGTCCACTTATATTATAAGTACCATTTTCATTTTTAATTGCCTTTGTTTTTATTAATCCTAAATCTGTTCCACATTGAGGCTCTGTTAAACACATTGTCCCACTCCATTTACCCTCAACAATTTTAGGAAGATATGTGTTTTTAATTTCTTCAGTTGCATGACTCAAAATACAATTGTATGCACCTATACTTAATTCACTATATAATTTAAAAGATAAACTTGATGATGAAAGCATTTCATCAAAAAAAGCACTTACAGTTTTTGGCATTCCTTGACCACCATATTTTGGATCACAAGTTAAAGATACCCATCCATCTTCTATAAATTTTGAATATGCCTCTTTATAACCTGGAGGGGTTCTAACTACTCCATTTTCATAGACACAAGGATTTTCGTCTCCAGCTTTTGCTAAAGGAAGAAGCATTTCTTCATTAATTTTTGCAGCTTCCTCTAAGATATCTTTTACTAAATCAGAAGTGACTTCTTTATATTTTTCAATTTCGTTATAATTTTTATTATCTTTTAGATGTTCAAATAAGAACATCATATCTTTCACAGGTGCGGAATAAACAGTCATAAATTTAATAGTATCAAATTAAGTTAATTTTTTTATTTTTGCAAATATGCAATAATCGCATCTCCCATACCAGAAGTTGAAATTTCTTTTGTTCCTTTTGACATAATATCTTTAGTTCTTAACCCATCATCTAGTACATTTTGCACTGCTTTTTCTAAGTCATCAGCCTCTTTATCTAAGTCAAGAGAGTACCTCAGGGCCATTGCAAAACTCAAGATGGTTGCAATTGGATTTGCAATTCCTTTTCCAGCAATATCTGGAGCAGATCCATGAACAGGCTCATACATTGCTCTCATTTCACCATCTTTATTTTTTGCACCCAAAGAAGCTGAAGGTAATAAACCTAAAGATCCCGTCAGCATAGATGCTTCATCTGACAACATATCACCAAACAAATTATCTGTCACAATTACATCAAATTGCTTTGGATTTCTCAAAAGTTGCATTGCACAATTATCTGCAAGCATATGATTTAACTCAACATCTTTAAATTCTTTATCGTGAAGATTTTGAACTTCCTCTTTCCATAATTGACCTGCTTCCATAACATTCGATTTTTCACAGGAAGTAACTTTATTGTTTCTCTTCTTTGCTAGATCGAATGCAACTCTAGCAACTCTTTTAATTTCTGATGAAGTATAAGTATGAGTGTTTATTCCTTTACGTTCACCATTATCAATTGGCTTAATGCCTCTCGGCTCACCAAAATAAATACCACCTGTTAATTCTCTAACAATCATAATGTCTAGACCTGATACGATTTCAGGTTTTAGGGTAGATGCCTCAACTAATTGTTTAAAACAAATTGCAGGCCTCAAATTTGCAAATAATTTTAATTCTTTTCTTAGCTTAAGAAGAGCTCTCTCAGGTCTTTTGGAAAAATCTAAATTATCATATTTTGGTCCACCCACAGCTCCTAAAATGACTGCTTCACATTCTAATGATTTATAAAATACTTCATCTGTAATCGGTGTTCCGTGCTTGTCGTAAGATGCTCCTCCAACTAAGGCCTCTTCCATATCAAAATCAAGAGATTTATTTACATTAAACCAAGTTATAATTTTTTTAACTTCACCAATAACCTCGGGACCAATACCATCACCTGGTAATAATAAGAATTTTCTTTTTTTGACTTTAATCATTAAATATCCAAGGCTTTGTGGATTTTAATTTTTCTTCAAATGAAATTATTTTATTAGACTTTTCCAAAGACAGTGCAATATCATCTAGTCCCTCAATTAAACATTTTTTTTTAAATTCATCTAATTCAAATTTGATTTCTTTATTCCCAAAAATTATTTTTTGATCTGGTAAATTTATTGCAATTTCTTCTTGTCTCTTAGAATATTCAGAAAGTTCTTTTATCTGTTCATCATTAACTTTAATAGGCAATATTCCATTTTTAAAACAATTATTATAAAATATATCTGCGTAACTAGTACTTATAACGCAAGTGATACCAAAGTCTAAAAGTGCCCATGGCGCATGTTCTCTAGATGATCCACATCCAAAATTATTCCCTGCAATTAAAATCTTAGAATTATCATATGGAGATTTATTTAAGATAAAGTCATCTATTACTTTACCTTCTTCGTCATATCTCATTTCATAAAATAAATTTTTTCCAAGTCCTGTTCTTTTTATTGTTTTTAAAAATTGCTTTGGAATAATCATATCTGTATCGATATTTACAATTGGTAAATATGCAGGAATACTTTTTAATGTTGAGAATTTGTTCATTTAACTATTGTATTTTCTAACATCATCTAAATTTCCAGATATAGCAGCTGCAGCAGCCATAGCTGGACTAACTAAATGAGTTCTTCCACCTCGTCCTTGTCTTCCTTCGAAATTTCTATTTGATGTTGAAGCACATCTTTCTTCTGGCTTCAACTTATCTGCATTCATAGCTAAACACATTGAGCAACCTGGCTCACGCCATTCAAATCCAGAATTTTTAAATATTACATCTAAACCTTCTTGCTCTGCTTGTTGTTTTACTAATCCTGATCCAGGAACTATCATTGCATTTACATGAGAAGCAATTTTTTTATCTTTTAAGATTTTTGCAGCTTCTCTTAAATCTTCAATTCTTCCATTTGTGCAACTTCCAATAAAAACTTTATCAATTCTAATATCTTTTATTTTAGTTTTCGGCTTTAAACCCATATATTTTAATGACCTGTTAATAGAATTTTTTCTGTCTTCGTTTTGCTCATTTTCAGGATCGGGAACAATTCCATCAATATCTACTACATCCTGAGGCGAAGTTCCCCAAGTTACCATTGGTTTAATATCTTTGCCCTCAAGATTGATTTCTTTGTCAAATACTGCATCACCATCAGACTTTAATTTACTCCAATATTCTAATGCTTTGTCCCAATTTGAATTCTTTGGAGACATTGGTTTACCTTTTAAATAATTAAAAACTTTTTCATCTGGTTCTATAAGTCCAGCCCTTGCTCCACCTTCAATTGTCATATTGCAAATCGTCATTCTTTGTTCGACACTTAAATTCGAAATTAAGTTTCCAGCATATTCAATTACATAACCAGTTCCACCAGCTGTACCAATTTTTCCGATTATTTGTAATATTACATCCTTAGATGTTACTCCAACAGGAAGAGATCCATTAACGTTTATTCTAAAATTTTTTGATTTTTTTTGAACTAAAGTCTGTGTTGCCAAGACATGTTCCACTTCCGAAGTTCCAATTCCAAATGCTAATGCACCAAATGCTCCGTGAGTAGCTGTGTGACTATCACCACAAACGATAATAGTTCCTGGTTGTGTAAATCCCTGTTCTGGACCAATAATATGAACTATTCCTTGTCTTTTATCCTTCATTCCAAAAAGATTTATTCCAAATTCTGCACAGTTTTTTTCTAGTGTCTCAATTTGTATTTTTGAATCTTTGTCAGTAATAGGCAATGATCTATCCGTTGTTGGAACATTGTGATCTGCTACTGCTAAAGTTAAAGAAGGTTGTCTAACTTTTCTATTAGAATTTCTTAAACCTTCAAATGCTTGTGGACTAGTAACTTCATGAATTAAATGTCTATCAACAAATAAAAGTGAAGTCCCATCTTCTTGTTGATGAACAAGGTGATCATTCCATATTTTATCGTATATAGTTTGAGGCATTGTAAAAAATTATTTTTTTACTTCAGGATTTTCTTTTTTTTCATCAGTTTTTTTTTCTACTGATGGGGTTTCTTCTTTAGTTTCTTTTTTTTCTTCTGGTTTTTTTGCTTCTACTTTTGGAGCATCTTTATTGGTATCTTGTGGGCTGTCTGCTGTTTTTTGCTCTGTATTAGGCATAACATTTTCTTCTGTTACCTCGTGAATCTTAGTTTCGACATCTATACCTATTTTCTTTTTAATTTTTTCTGCAATTCTTGCAGATTTACCTGTTCTATCTCTCAAATAATATAACTTGGCTCTTCTAACTTTTCCTGACCTTACAACTTTAATTGTATCTACAATCGGACTATATAAAGCAAATGTTCTTTCCACACCCTCACCAAAAGAAATTTTTCTTACAGTAAAAGAAGAATTGATATCTCTATTTTTTTTTGCAATACACACACCTTCAAAATATTGAATACGATCTCTTTTTCCCTCAGTTATTCTAACTCCAACTTTAACAATGTCCCCCGGGAAAAATTCTGGATGCTTTCTCTCAGAAATAATTTTTTTTACTTTAGATTGATTAATTTCTTCAATTGTCTTCATTTTAACTCTCTTTAGTCTTTTTATATAATTGCCACAAATCTGGTCTTCGGTCGCGTGTTATAGCCTCAGATTGAGATAAACGCCAGTCTTTAATTTTGGCGTGATCGCCTGATAATAGCACATCTGGAACACTTTTTTCCTCCCATATTTGAGGTTTTGTAAATTGAGGATACTCTAAAAGTCCGTTTTCAAAACTTTCTTCTTTAGCTGAATTTGTATTGCCAAGAATACCAGGAATAAATCTTAAAATTGCATCAAGAATTACAAATGAAGCTCCTTCACCTCCAGATAAAACAAAGTCTCCTATACTTACTTCCTCAATATTTCTTGTTTTTAATAATCTTTCATCAACTCCTTCAAAGTGTCCACAAATTATATTTATTGTTTTTTCTTGAGATAGTTGTTTTGCTAATTGATGATTGAACAACTTACCCTTCGGACTTAGATAAATAATCTTTTCGCCATCTTTAACATTCATATCTATTGATTTTGCTAATACATCTGCTTTCATTAACATACCTTCACCTCCTCCATAAGGAGTGTCATCAACAGTTTTATGTTTATCAAATGCATACTCTCTTATATCCACAGTATCTATTTTCCATTTATTCTCTGATAGTGCTTTACCAAAAATACCTTGACCTAAATAACCTGGAAAAAAATCTGGATAGAGTGTGAATATACGAGCTTCTAACATTATTTTTTTTCTTCTTCCTTAGGTGCTTCTGCTGGTTTAGCTTCTTTAGGTGCTTCTGCTGGCTTGGCTTCTTCCTTAGGTGCTTCTGCTGGTTTAGATGCATCTCCTTCTGGTTTTGCTTCTCCACCTTCGTCAGCTTTTTTTCTATCTTTTTTAGGAATTGCTTTTTGAGGATTGTTTCCTTTTTCAGGCATTGGCATTATATCATTTTCTCCCAATAACCTTGCAACTCTTGTTGTTGGCTGAGCTCCTTGACCTAACCAATATTTAATTCGCTCAGAATCTAAGCCAATCCTTTCCTTTTTATCCTTCGGTAATAACGGATTATAAAAACCTAATTTTTCTATAAACCTTCCGTCTCTTGGAAATCTACTATCAGCCACAACAATTTTATATACTGGCCTTTTTTTAGTACCTCCCATTGATAGTCTCATTTTTAACATTACTTATATCTCCTTTATTTTAATTGATTAAATAGTTCAGGCGGGATCCCTTTATCCGCCATTCCTTTCATGTTTCCTTTAGACATTTTTTTCATCATTTCTGACATCATCTTAAATTGTTTTAACAACTTATTGATAGTGGCAATGTCTGTACCTGAGCCATTAGCAATTCTTTTTTTTCTTGATCCATTTATAATTTTAGGATTTTCTCTTTCTTGCTTTGTCATTGATAAAATAACAGCTTCATTTTGAGTTATAATTTTTTCATCTATTCCTGATTGGTCCATTTGTGATTTAATTTTTGAAACTCCAGGGAGAAATGACATTATGCCTTCAATTCCACCCATCTTTTTCATTTGACGTAATTGAGAAAGATAATCTTCCATCGAGAATTGACCTTTTTTAAGTTTCTCTTCTGTTTTCTTTAAATTTTCTTGATCTAAATCTTCTGAAGCTTTTTCAACTAAGGAAACGATATCTCCCATTCCCAAAATTCTATTTGCAATTCGATCAGGATGGAAAACTTCAAAATTCTCAATTTTTTCTCCAACACCAAGAAACTTTATGGGGACCTCAGCAACATATTTCATACTCAATGCAGCTCCACCTCTTCCATCTCCATCTGCTCTTGTAAGTATAATGCCGCTCAAATTTACTGTATTTTTAAATTCCTTTGCTACATTAGCAGCAACTTGACCTGTTAGAGAATCTGCTACCAGTATAGTTTCTGCAGGATTAATAATAGTTTCAATTTGTTTGATTTCATTCATCATTTGAAAATCTATTTGTGTTCTTCCAGCAGTATCAAATAAAACTACTTCACAACCATTTAAATTTGCAGCACTTAAAGCTCTTCTACAAATATCAGCAGGAAGCTGGCCTTCTATAATTGGCAAAGTTTCAATATTATTTTGTTCACCCAAAAGTCTCAATTGCTCTTGCGCAGCAGGTCTGTAAACGTCCAAACTAGCCATCATAACTTTTTTCTTGTTATTTTTTTCTAAAAATTTCGCTAATTTTGAGGTTGTTGTAGTTTTTCCTGAACCTTGCAACCCAACTAACATGATTGGAACTGGAGGTACAGCATTAAGGGAGATTTCAGAATTCTTATCACCTAAAAAAGATACTATTTCGTCATAAACGATTTTTACAACCATATCCCCGGGAGAAGTTGATCTTATAATTTCTTGACCTAGCGCTTTAGGCTTAACTCTACTAATAAACTCCTTAACTACGTCTAAAGAAACATCGGCTTCTAATAAGGCCAACCTTATACCTTTTAAACCCTCATCAACTTGCTTTTCATCAAGAGAAGGAGCTTTTTTTAATGAAGAAAAAATTTCTTCAAATTTATTAGTTAAATTTTCAAACATAATTTCGCACAGCAAGTATCGCACCAGTGGGCGAACCCTCGCTGACTGGTGTCGATCTCTTTGTTTCCAAAGACACCGCAAATTGCTGTATTTTGCGGAAGTGCGCGTAAACTATATTAGAGGTTCAAAAAGTCAATAAATAAGTTAAGTATTATTTATATGGAATTTGAAGCATTTAAAATGGATGGATTAGGTAACGACTTTGTTATTATTGATCAGAGAATAAATAATTTAAACTTATCAAATGACCAAATCTTAAAAATTTGTGACAGAGATTTCATAGGGTGCGATCAGTTGATCTACATAAAAAAAAGTCAAAAAGCTGATGCTGATGTTGCTTTTTTTAACTCGGATGGAAGCCGCTCAGATGCATGTGGAAATGGAACTAGATGCGTTGCTTATTTACTAAGTATTGAAAAAAATAAAAAAGAAATTGAAATTTCGGTATCCTCAAAAATATTAAAATCTAAGGTCCTTAATAATAAAGTTGTTGAAACAATAATTGGAACTCCAAATTTAGAGTGGAACAAAATTCCTTTAAGTAAAGATCTTGATACTAAAAATCTATCACTTGGTATGATTGATATTGACGGAAATAAAATGAATGGTGGTATTGCAGTGAATGTTGGAAACCCTCATGTCATATATTTTTGCGAGGATATAGAAAAAATAAATTTAAAAAAGTATGGACCATTAATAGAAAATCATGAAGTTTTCCCTGAAAAATGTAATGTCACAATAGCTCAAAAAATTAGTGAACAACATTACAAAATTAAAGTTTGGGAGAGGGGCGCTGGTTTAACAAAAGCTTGCGGGACTGCAGCATGTGCAACGGCAGTCGCAGCTAATTTAAATCAACTACAAAATAGTAATTCAAAAATAGAATTTTCAACAGGAATTTTAAATATTCAAATTGATAATGAATTAAATATAAAAATGAGAGGTCCTGTATCTGAAATTGAAAAAATTAATATCAAAATATAATGGGTATTTTTGAAAAATTTAAAATCGGATTTAAAAGAAGTGCAAGTAATATAGCATCAGGTCTTAAAGAAATAATAGTTAAGAAAGAAATTGACGATACAACTCTTGATAAAATAGAGGAATTCTTGATCGGCTCAGACGTGGGCATAGATGCAGCATCAGAGATAAAATCTATAATTGCTCAAAAAAAGATTGATCCAAAAAATGATCCAATAAAGGAAGTTTTTGAAATACTTAATAATTATATTTTACAACTAATGAAACCCCTAGAAAAGAAAGATTTTTTCTTAAAAAAAGAAAAGACAAATATAATATTAGTTTCAGGTGTTAATGGAGTTGGTAAGACAACTACTATTGGAAAATTAGGAAAAATATTTATACAAAATAATAATAAAGTTCTTTTTTCAGCATGCGATACATTTAGAGCAGCTGCTATTGATCAATTAGAAGAATGGGCTAACAGGGTTGATGCTAAAATTGTAAAATCAGATCCTGGTTCAGATCCAGCTTCAGTTGCTTTTAAAGCAATGGAAATAGCTCAAAGTCAAAACATAAATCAAGTAATAGTAGACACGGCAGGAAGATTACAAAATAAAAAGAATTTAATGGATGAATTAAAAAAAATAGGAAATGTAATTAAAAAAAGTGATGAAACAGCACCTCACGAGGTTATCTTAGTTTTAGATGCAACATCGGGACAAAATATAATTAATCAACTCGAAGAATTTAATAAATTACTTCCAATCACAGGCATCATAATGACAAAACTTGATGGAACTGCAAAAGGTGGAATATTGATTGCGATTTCAAAGAAATATAAAGTACCTATTGTTGGTCTCGGGCTTGGAGAAAAAGAGGATGACTTACAAATATTTGAAGCTGAGAAGTTTGCAAGTGCATTTACCCAAGTTAATTAAGCAAATTTTTAGAAATTAAAGGTTTATAAATGTTGCACTCAAAATTATTTTTTAGAGATTTATAACCACAGTTTTCAGCATAAGAAGAGATTATAAAATTTAATTTGCCAGAGGTATTAGCAATTTCTAGCTTATTATTTTTTATGTCATATTTTAAATTTTCATAAAAATTTTTTTTTGCACTTATCAAAATTAAAGTGTTGTTGTCATTTAATAAATAGTAAGCAAAATCTTCTGGGAAAAGTGGGTAATTATATTTTTTTGATATTTTTTTAACTTTTTTTGGAAACCAGTCATATGAAATCAGAGGGTAATCTTTATTTAAATTTTTATCATATAAGTATAAATCCTGTGGAAAATCATTAATATAATTATAAAATTCTCCCTTTGCTAAGATAGCTTTCTTCCGTGTTTTAAAATATAGAGTGAACTCACTATTGTAAGAGTTCATTTTTCCAATATGAAAATAATTGTTATCATAGTACTCATTATTTATTTCTGAACTAAGTTTTGTTGGCAATATTAATAAAAAAAGTAATAAAAGGAATTTAAACATATCTAAAGTTAGAATTTAAAAGTGATGTGGATTTGTTTAAATTATGTCTTAATTTAAACTTTTTATAAAATTGTCGATTGATTGAATTAAATTTTTATTAAATTCCATCATATGGTCGTCGTTTTCATTAAAATAATTTGACTTAACACCACCATATTTATTAAATATTTCTTCGCCCATATAAAATGGCACAATATTATCCTTTTTCCCGTGCATCACATGCATGGGAAACTTTATTTTGTTAATTTTTTCAATAGATTTGTATTTATCTTTTAAAATAATTTTTGCAGGAAGATATGGATAATATTTTTGTGCCAAAATCTCCATAGATGTAAATGGGGACTCTAATATTATACCTGCAAATAAATTGTTACTTGCGGTCTCTATTGCTACAGCAGTGCCAAGAGATTCTCCATAGAGAACAATATCTTTATCTTCTATATTGTTTTGATTAAGCCATTCTTTGGCTTTAATTGCATCTTTATAAAGTCCAATTTCTGTTGGTTTGCCTTTATTTCCACTAAAGCCTCTATATGCAAAAATTAAATAGTTTAAATCTAAATCTGCAAACTCATTTAGTTTATAAATTCTATTATCTAATTTTCCAGCATTTCCGTGAAAAAAAAGCAAAGTTTTAGAGTTATTATTTTTTTTGTAATACCATCCAACTAGATCATTATCAGATTGAATACTTACTTTTTCGATTTTGTGAGATAGAGGTCCCTCATCTAAATAATTATTTTCTCCAGGATGGTATAATAATTTTCTTTGATAAAAATAAACTATTAGAGAAACTCCAAAGTAAATAATAAAAATATAAAACAGAATTTTTGCAAATAACATTTTAGGCTTTAATTTCATTTTTACTTTTTCTTCTTACCAAATAAATACCAAAAAACACAAATATGGTACCTATTAAATGATAATTTTCCAAAATCTCTGAAAAAAATATTATTCCATAAAAAGCTCCATAAATTGTATAGAGGTATAGTGTGAAACCGGTTGTTGATGGTCCTAAGTATTTAATAGTTAATGTGTATAGTGAGAAAGCAATTATACCTGGAGAAATTGCTGCAAACAAAATCCAATAATAAAATTCTTCATTGAATAAAGTTTTTTCAAAATAAATATGCTCTATAAAATAAAAAGGCAAAATAGATAAAAAACCAAAGAAAGATATAATTGTTAGTCTTGGAAAAAAATTGAGTTCTGAATTCCATTGAAAAAGCATAACTGTATAAATCGCCCAGCCTAATGCTGCTCCTAACATCCAAAAATCTCCAGAAGCAAATTTTAATTCAAGAAGTAAATTGATATCGCCCTTTAAAATTACAGCAAACACTCCAACTAGACAAAAAAGTAAGCCAATAAATTGGAAAATATTTATCTTATCTTTAAAAAGAAAATATGAGATTAAAATTATAAATATTGGTGAAGAAGTATAAAGAATTCCCATATTAACAATGGTTGTAGATGAACCAGCCATATATGGAAATATTCCACAAACACCACATCCCATCAAACCTAGAAAAAAACTTCTTTTACTCTCTTTTTTAATAGTCTGAAAATTATCAAATAAATACTTATAATTTAGGACGAATAAAATAATGAAAAAAATAAACCATCTCCAAAAAGATAAAGATATTGGAGGAACATCATCAACACCACCTCTTGCTACAATTAAATTACTAGCCATAAAAAGTGGCTGAAATAATAATAGAAAATATCCGAAAAAATTTTTATTCATTTTTATTTAATATTAAAAAAAATAAGTAACTTAAAACGCATAAAAATAAAAAAATTGAAAAAGAAATTTGATAGCTCATTGTAATAGTAGCACCTAAATTTCTAGAAAAATCTATTATTAAACCAATTATCCATTGTACAAAAAAAGTACCAGAAAATAAAAATACATTGAATGAAGTTAAAGATTTTCCTGCTAGTTTAGTAGGAAAATTTAATGCTATTGCTGGTTGGGTTAAAGAAATTACTATTGATGATAAAATATAAAGAGTGAACATGGTTGCACCAGCTTTGTCTCCCATTATGACTATTAAAAATAAAATTATATAACTTACAGGAAGTGTAAATTTTACAATTCTCATACTGTCAATTCCCTTGGAAGATAGTTTTGGCAAAAAATATCCCCATATTAAAAAAGAAAAAAGCATAGTTACATTTATCCAAAATAAACCTGTCGCACTTTGTATTGCATCATAACCCGTCACATTTAGCATCCATGGGCCAGCCCACAATGTTTGTATTGCTTGAACACCTCCATAATTAAAAAATGCAAGCGGTACTAAGCTAATAAAGAATTTATTTTTCCATATGTGAGAAAGATTTTGAAGATTATTATTTTGGTCTTCATCCCTCTTAGTTTCCCACGAAGGTATTAAAATTGATATTAATATTATGCTTATCAAAATTAAAGAGGCTATAATTAAAAAAATTGATCGCCAACCAATTATTGGTAATAAAATTTGAACTGGTAGAGTTGATGCAACAAATCCAAAATTTGCAACCATCAACATCCATGAATTTGCACGTTGTTGATATTTTTCTTCAAACCATACTCTGTAACCAGTTAAAGGACCCATTAAACAAGCAGCAACACCTACACCAATGAAAATTCTAGAAATTAATAAACCTGCAAAACTTTTAGCAAAAGCAAATGAAATAGTTCCAATAAGAGCAATGATTAATAAATATCCGATAACTTTTTTTGGACCAAATCTATCTAATAACATACCAGTAGGAATTTGCATGAGCGAAAACCCTAGAAAATATCCTCCAGCTAAAAGTCCAAGATTAGCAGCACTTAAATTGAATTCAGTTGAAAGAGCAGGTGTTAATGTTGCGGTAATTGATCTCAGTAAATTTGATATAAAAAAGCCAAAGGCAAATACAGAAAAAATTAGAATACTTTTATTTATTTTATTGATCATTTATATTTTTTATGAAATTACAGTTCTATTATGAATAATCATTCAACAAAAGATAAAGATGCCATTTCTTCAAATGGTATGGCCGCAACATCACATCCAATAGCTACAGAAGAAGCTCTTAGAATATTGCAAAAAGGTGGAAATGCAGTGGATGCAGCTATTGCAGCTTCTGTTGTTCTCTCTGTTGCAGAGCCTAATGCTACAAGTATAGGTGGAGATTGTTTTGCAATAATAAAAATGAATGGCAAAGACCCTGTTTCATATAATGGATCAGGTATTGCTCCAGCAAAAGCAAATTTTGATTATTTCAAGGAAAAGAATATAGATAAAATCGGTTTAACAAGTCCTCACGCAGTAACTATTCCTGGTGCATTAGATGCTTGGAATTCAATTCATAATGATTTTGGAAAACTCGATTTTGAGGAGTTGTTTCATAAAGGTATAGATATTGCAAAGAATGGTTTTAAAGTGACTAAAGTTGTTGCTAACGCCTGGAGCAACGTATTTAATAAATTAAACGATAACCCATATTCTAGAAAACATATGCTAAATAATGGTAAGAGTTATCAATTTAACGAGGTAAATAAAAATCCTGCACTTGGAGAGACTCTTGAAAAAATTTCAAAAAATGGAGTTAAAGAATTTTATGAAGGATCAATTGCTGAAGATTTAGTTAAAACTTTAAAAGAGTTTGGGGGCTTACATACAATTGAAGATTTCCATAAGCAAAAAACTATTAAATCAGACACTTTATCAGATAGATATAGAGATATTATTATACATCAATGTCCTCCGAGTGGACCTGGAATAACAGTTTTAATAATGATGAAATTATTAGAAAAGTTAGGTATTGAAAAATATGATGTGAATTCATTTGAAAGATTCCATCTTGAAGCAGAAGTTACAAAGCAGGCTTATAAACTTAAGGAAGAAAATATTGGTGATCCAGAATTTGTAGATTTAGATTTGAAAAAAATATTAAGTGAACAAAACATAGATAATATTTCAAAAAATATATCTATTAATGGCTGTGCAGATGTAGGAGATCTGAATATACCAAACCATCCTGAAACAGTTTATTTAAGCGTGGTAGACAGAGATTTAAATGTAGTTTCAATTATAAATTCTGTTTGCTATGCTTTTGGATCTGGAATAACAGGTGATAAATCTGGAGTGGTTCTTCACAATAG
The DNA here is from genome assembly GCA_902618565.1 of uncultured Pelagibacteraceae bacterium. Classification (GTDB taxonomy): domain Bacteria; phylum Pseudomonadota; class Alphaproteobacteria; order Pelagibacterales; family Pelagibacteraceae; genus Pelagibacter. The sequence goes on along the minus strand of CACNAX010000005.1, from coordinate 21,735 downwards.
AGGAACTAATTTTAGAGTTGAGGAAGGTCATCCTAATTGTATTCAAGGATTAAAAAGACCGCTACATACCATAATTCCTGGAATAGTCATGAACAACAAAAGAGAATGTGAATTATCTTATGGAGTAATGGGAGGACAATATCAACCTGTAGGACAAGTTCATGTTTTAAATAGCATTATTGATTATAACTTAACTCCTCAACAAGCCATTTCATTTCCTAGAGCCTTCCATTTCAATAACATTTATAAATTAGAGAAAAGTATTGATGAAAAAATTTTTAATAATTTAAAAGAAGTCGGTCATAATGTTGAGTATATAGATGGTACTCATGGAGGTGGACAAGCAATTCAAATAGATAGAGAAAAAGGAAATTTAGTTGGCGGTTCAGATCCAAGAAAAGATGGATACGCAAAAGGTTATTAATTTAAATGAACTCTAGAATTGTTAGGAATATTATAGAATCACAAAATGATAATCGAATTGCAATAACATCTGAAAGTAGTTCTCCACTAAAATTTCTTGATTTAAAATCATTAATAGAAAGAATTTCAAAACAATTATCAGGTAATGGTATTAATAATAAAGATCGTGCAGCAATAGTTTTGCCAAACGGTCCTTACATGGCAACTAGTTTTTTGGCGATTTCAAGCTACATGTCTGCTGCACCTTTAAACCCTAACTATAAGTCTGAAGAATTCGAATTTTACCTAGAGGATTTAAAGCCAAAGATAGTGATTGTAGAGAAAAATTCTGAAAATCCAGTAGTAGAAGTCGCAAATAAATTAAAAATTCCTGTTTGCGAAATAAAATCAGACGGAAATAATTTAAGCGGAGATTTCAATCTTTTTGAAAAAAGCAGTGATTATGTTTTGCCAGGTGAAGATCATGAAGCTCTTGTGCTGCATACTTCGGGCACTACATCAAGACCTAAGATTGTTCCATTAACAAATAAAAATATTTTTTCTTCGGCAGATAATATCTCCAAAAGTCTTAATTTAACTGATAAAGATCATTGTCTAAATATTATGCCATTATTTCACATACATGGGTTAATTGCAGTTCTAGCAGCATCTATGAAAGTAGGGGCATCTGTATGTGCAAGTAGTGGATTTAATGCATTAAAATTTTTAGATAATGCAAAAAGAGAGAAAATAACTTGGTATTCTGGAGTACCAACAATGCATCAAGCAATATTGATGAGAGCAGATAAAAATCTAGAAACTGCTAAACAATTAAATCTTAGATTTTTAAGATCATCATCAGCATCTCTGCCTCCAGCTGTATTTGAAAAACTAAATGAGGTATTTAATTGTCCAGTAATAGAAGCATATGGGATGACGGAAGCTACTCATCAAATGACCTCAAATCCATTACCGCCTAAGTCCCAAAAACCTGGATTTGTAGGAATTCCTGCTGGGCCAGAAGTTTGTATTATGGATAATAATAACAAGATTTTGAATCAAGGAGAAGAGGGAGAAGTTTGTATTAGAGGTGAAAATGTTACATCTGGATATGAAAATAATCCAGATGCAAATAAAAATAGCTTTTCAAATGGTTGGTTTAGAACAGGAGATCAGGGATATTTTGATAAAGATGGTTATCTAAAAATCTCCGGAAGATTAAAGGAAATAATTAATAAAGGTGGCGAAAAGATTTCGCCTTTAGAAGTCGATAACATTCTTATGGATCATCCAAATATTGAGCAAGCTGTTTGCTTTGGATATGAGGATAAAATGCTTGGAGAAGATATAGCTACCGCAATAATCATAAAAGAAGGTATGAAGTGTACTGAAGATGATATAAAAATTTATGCAAATGAAAAACTTGCGAAATTTAAAATTCCAAAGAAAATATTTTTTGTAAATGAAATTCCTAAAGGTGCAACAGGTAAACTACAAAGAAATACTTTAGCTAAAAAGTTTGGATTAGTGAACTAATGACTAAAATTTGTATATTTGGAGCGGGATCTATTGGTGGATTTATTGCTACAAGTCTGAAAAAAACAAACGCACAAGTCTCTTTAATTGCTAGAGGAGAACATAAAAAAGCAATAGAGCAAAATGGATTAACTTTTATAAGAGATGATAATAAAGTTAATTTTAAATTTGATGTAACTGACAATCCTAAAGATTTGGATGAACAAGATTTCATAATTATTTCTGTAAAAGCTAATGCTATTAGTAAAATTTCAGAAAGCTTAAAACCAATTATGGGTAAAAAAACTTCAATTATATGCGCCATTAATGGGTTGCCTTGGTGGTACTTTTATAAAGCCAATACAGGTAGCAAATTAGACAATCAAATAGTTGAAAGTGTGGATCCAGGTGGAAAGATATGGCAAACTTTAGGACCTGAAAGAGCAATTGGTTGTGTAGTTTATCCAGCTTGTCAGATATTAGAGCCAGGTGTTATTAAACATAATGGTAATGGTGAACGATTTTCTTTAGGTGAACCAGATGGAACCAGATCAGAAAGACTAAAAATAATATCAAGTTTATTCATAGAAGGGGGTTTAAAAGCTCCTCAGAAGAAAAATTTAAGGGACGAAATTTGGGTGAAACTGTGGGGGAACTGTTCTTTCAACCCAGTAAGTGCTCTAACAAATAAAACTATGGATGAAATGGGTAATGATCCTGAAACTTACAATTTAATAAAAGTTTTAATGCAGGAGTGCCAACAAGTTGGAGAAAAAATCGGAGTTAAATTCAATATATCAATAGAGGATCGAATTAAGGGTGGAGTCTCAATTATAGGACATAGACCTTCGACCGCTCAAGATTTAAATGCTGGAAAACCATTAGAAATAGATCCAATAATTGGTTCAATTATAGAAATTGCAAATAAGCTTGATTTAAATGTTCCAAAATTAAAAGAGATTAATGAAAAATTAAAGTCCAAGGCAGAAGAATTGGGTCTTTATACAAGATCAGAATTAATTGATAAATTAACAGTTTAAAAATTTAGTGAAATATCTCTATGTATTGAATTACATTTAGATACATAGATAGCTTGATCTTTTGTTAGTTTAGACTGCAACCTTAGTCCAATTGTTTCTTTGATTGCATTATTATACTCCTCAAGTTTTGGCATTAAGTTTTCTTTAGCATTTGCTCTCCAGCTAACTTCTTTATTGAATAACTCAACAACCTCTTTTGATTTTGTTCTAATCGCTATTGGATCAAGTTCGTCTGAGTCAACCATTGACAATAAATCATCCACACTATTTAAAAATTCATCCATTCCAGAGATCTCACTCAACTTGTCAAACAATCCATCCATAATTGTAACTGATCTTTCATATACTTTTGTATTGCTTTCCATGGCTATAAAATAATCTAACTGTTTAATATCTTTTGATACTTCTTGAAGTTTTACTCCATCGTTTATGAACAATGCAAACTGATCAAGTAGATCGTAGGCTTCATCTACATTCTTTCTATATCTTTTTGTTGTTGTATTTTTAGCTTTATTTATTTTGTCGAATTCTGAATTCTTAGCTTGCCAAGTTTCAGGGATTGAGTTTTGAATTTCCTCAATTTCAAGTTTAACATCTTCAATTCTTAATTCTATTTTATTTTTCTCATCTAATTCGTCATCATCTAAATTTCTAATCTCTGCTTTATATTTTTCTATTTTTTTATTTAATTTAAGTATTTTCTTTTGCTTTTTTCTAACAGTGAAATGCAGATCCCTATAATCAACAGCATATGCGTTGTATTCAACCTCTACTTTTTTTAATTTGTCTACTAGAGCAAAAGTTCCTAAAGCACTATCAAAATGATCTTCTAAAATTTCAATTTTATCATCTGGCAGATTAGTCGGTGCTTCAGATTGAAATTTTAATATTGCATTTTTAATTGTCTCACCGTTGGTATCAAATCTTGCAAATTTGTACTCTTGCAAACAGTACTGTAATTTAGGATTCATTGGTGGAGGAGCAACATTCGAAGTTAAATATACTCTATTTGGCAGATAATTTACTAAGCTAGGGTATGCACCAACTATTCCCAATCCTATAAGCTGAAGAATTATAAAAGGTACAACACCTTTCCAAATATCAAGTGTTTTAACAATTTTGGGAGCTACACCTTTCAAATAAAAGAGTGCAAATCCAAATGGTGGCGTTAAGAATGAAGTCTGTAAGTTAACACCAATCATAACTCCTAACCAAACGGCAGTGACGTTAGCACCTGTTTCAGCTAATAATATTGGTGCAATTATAGGAACAACAACAACTGCAATTTCAATAAAGTCTAGGAAAAATCCTAGCAAGAAAATTACAATCATCACAACAACAAATTGTGTCCAAAAACCGCCTGGTAAATCTTGTAGAAAGTCTCTTACTAATTCTTCTCCCCCAAAAGCTCTAAATCCTGAAGTAAGCATTGCTGCTCCTAAAAGGATAATAAATACCATTGAAGTAGTCACACAAGTTTCTGTTACAACTTCTTTTAAAACATTTTCTGTTTTAAAAGTTCTCCAAAAACTCCAGCCTATTCCGTATACAAGTATGACCACAAAGAAAGCGGTAATAAAGATTGCGCTTAAATCTCTTTCCTCCAAATTTTTTACATTTAATTCATAATTTGAAGCAAAGAATGTAATTGGAATTAGAGATCCAATAATTAAAATTAAAGGATAGAACGCACTTTTCTTTCCTTCATATAATCTATAACCAGCCATCAAAGTGGCACCAATTGCTCCAATTGAACCAGCTTGGTTTACAGTAGCAATACCCATTAAAATTGAACCTAATACAGCGAATATTAATGCAAGTGGTGGTATGATAATTACAACTACTCTTAACCAAAATTTTAAATCAAAATTTCCTTTAAATGGAACTGGCGGTGCAACACCTTTCTTTATTCTAGCAAAAATAAATACATAGATCATATAAAGAGCAACTAAGACAAGGCCTGGTAAAAGTGCTCCTAAGAACATATCACCTGCACTTGATGAACCTACTCTAAATTCACCTGGCATATTAAATTCACCAGTTAAGGCTTTATAATCATTTTGTCTTAAGTTGTTTGCAACATCAGATGCACTTGCCAACTGGTCAGCAATAATAATTAAAACAATTGATGGAGGAATAATTTGACCCAATGTTCCTGATGAACAAACTATTCCACTAGCAAGTTGTCTGTCATACTTGTTATTTAACATCGTTGGTAACGAGATTAGTCCCATCGCAATTACAGTTGCTCCAACGATACCAGTCGTTGCTGCTAATAGAGCTCCAACAAATATAACAGAAATACCTAAACCACCAGGAATTGGTCCAAATAATTGGCCCATTGTTATTAATAAGTCTTCAGCAATTTTTGATTTTTGAAGCATAATTCCCATGAATATAAATAAAGGAATTGCTATCAAAGTATCTGTCTCTACATCCCAGTAATTACTCCTAAAATTTGTAATACCAGCAACGAGCCATTCTATGGGTCCATCTACAGCAAAAAAGGCACTGGAGTCTCCCTCGAAGATGTAGCCAAAAAATGCAGCTAAACCAATTGCAATTATAGCTGAACCAGGAAGTGCAAAAGCAACCGGGTAACCCGATGCAAGAGCAACAATCATTATCACAACTAGAACAGCTAAAAAGAATGTTTCCATAATTTAATTTTTGACACCTTTTAAAATTTTGTGACTACTTTCCATAAAATAACTAGTAAATTGAATTAACATCGTAACAGCAAAAACAGCTAGATAAACAGCCATCAAATATAAAAGATAAAGACCATTAGATCCTTGTTGCGTAACTTCAAAAGCTACAACAGGGCCATTTATTATGCTGGCTTTTCCGTTAAGACCTAAAAATATAACTATTAATGTAAGTGGTACTCCTAGAACTGCCGATCCAACCATATTTGTCCATGCCTTCTTTTTTTCACTAAAAGAAGAGTAGAGTACGTCAACTCTTACGTGCCCTTCATGAATTAAGGCGTATGCACTAGCAAATAAGTAAAGTGCAGCATACCAAAATCTAACTAGATCCCCTTGAAATGCTTGTTCGTATGAAAATATAAATCTTGATAATACGATTACGAATTCACTTACTACAACCAATACTGCTAGCCAAATGAAGCCAACTGATTTCGTAAAATATCCAATCACGAAAGAAATTAATATTATTGGAAAGTGAATATAAGTAATTCTGACAGGGGCTTTAACCATCAATGCTTTTACTTCAGGACTGAAGATTGCTTCCCATAATCTTTCAACAACCATAAAAGATATAACAAAGTCAGCTACGCCAACTAAAAATACTGCCCAAAATGATGATCTAACAAGATATGCTGAAAATCTTGATAAAATTTTTGAATCTTGCTCCAAAGTTTGGCTATATGTTTTAAAAACATAAAAAACGACTGCAGCAATACAAATCAAATACAATCCAATTTGCATATAACCATAATTTAAATCAGATCCCTCTAGAGCTTTTTTCTTATATCCAAACATCTCATGATGTGAAAAAATTTTTTTTATTCCTGGCCAATCACTCCAAACTGTTAAAACATTATTTATAAGAAATGCCAAAGTAAAAGCTAAAACTGAATAACTGATTATTCTAAGATATAGAGAAAGATTTGAATTTTTTGTCACCATAGTATTTTAAAATACCTAAGTAATACTCGATTTTGTTTAAAAAAAAAGGGCCCAATTAAGGGCCCTTTAATAACTAAATTTAGTTAGATTACATTCCTAATGCTCTGTTTCTTTGAGAAATGTAAGGTGAGTCAGACAAGTTGGTCCAAGAACCAATGTCTTTTCTAGCCTGTAAGAAACTAGAGTGGATTCTCTCAGCGAGACCACTGCTTGCTCTTGTTTCCTCAAATACTTCATTAGCAGCTTTAGCAAAACCATCATAAACTTTGTCGCTAAACTTCTCTAGTTTAACACCATGATCGTTTATTAATCTTGCAAGCGCAGCACCATTTTTAGCGTTGTACTCTGACATCATAACGTCATTTTCCATCGCAGCTGCAGCTTCAATTAATAGCTGATCTGATTTTGATAAGCTTGTAAACCAAGATTTGTTAGTACCACATGCTAACATAGATCCTGGCTCGTGCATTCCAGGATAGTAGTAGTATTTAGCAGCTTCTTGGAATTTCATAGCTTCATCATTCCATGGACCTACCCACTCTGTTGCATCAATTGCACCAGAAACAAGGTTTTCGTAAATTTGTCCACCAGGAAGTGAAACTGGAGATCCTCCAAGTTTACCGATAACTTGTCCACCTAATCCAGGCATACGCATTTTAAGACCTTTGAAGTCATTAGGGCTTCTAATTTTCTTGTTAAACCATCCACCCATTTGAACTCCTGTGCTTCCACACATAAAGTTTTTTAGACCGAATTTGTCTGATAGTTCATCCCATAATTGTTGACCACCAGCAAACCTAATCCATGCGTTCATTTCAGTGTAAGTGAAACCGAAAGGTACAGCTGTAAAGTAACCCCAAGCTGGATCTTTTTTAACCCAGTAGTAGTCAGCAGCGTGATACATTTGCGAGTTACCTGAAGCAACTTCATCAAATGAGTCAAACGCTTTAACCCTCTCGTTTGCTGCATAGTAAGTGACTTGAATTCTTCCATCACTCATGTCTGTAATTCTTTGAGCAAATCTTTGCGCACCAGTTCCTAAACCTGGGAAATCTCTTCCCCATGTAGCTACCATAGAAGCTTCAATTCTTTCTTTGGCAACGGCTGGAGCAGCTAAAGATGATGCAGCTACAGCAGCAACACCAGTCGCAGCAGCAGCCTTAAAGAATTTACGTCTTGAAGGAGTTTTACCCTTCAATAGTTTTTTTTCTTTAATCATTATTTCTCCTCTTTAAGTTAATTAACTTATGCATTTAAAGCATATATGTTTCTTAGAGTCATTTTAAAAAAGTGAGGATTTTTCACTTAATTACAATCTATGATTGTAAATTTTTATGAATTATCTTTAATTATTGAATATTTTGGCATGGTTTAACATGCTTAGATCTTCAAATTGTTTGCCTATAATTTGAACTCCTAAAGGCAAATTTTTTTCGCCTTTTAAAATTGGCAGTGAAATGCAGGGCACATGTGCAAGAGACCAAATCTTATTAAATTCTGGACTCCCAGTTGTCTTAAATCCTTTGTCAGCAATTCCACAACTACTTGGCGTTATAATTGCACCAAACCTTTCAAATATACTATCTAAGTTTTTTGAGTATGTTCTCATTGCATCTAAAGCTAAAGCATAATCTTTTGCCGAATGTTTTAGTCCGTTAATAATTGCTCTCTTAATTTCTATAGAAAGTTTTCCTTTTGAAGTTTTGTAATAATGATGGAAATTTTGAGCCATCTCTGTCTCATATATAATTGTATGACAATCAATCATATCTTCAAAATATTTAGGAGCAGTCTCAACCTTTACTATTTTTTTATTATTTAAAATAAATTTGTTAAATGATTTTTTTGAAATACTGTCAACATTTCTCCAGCGTTTGGTTTTATAAAAAACAAATTTTGATTTTTTTATTTTAATTTTATTATTAAGAAAATTAATATTTGTTGTTGTTTCATCTGCATCGTCTCTAGCAAACAAAACTTTCGATAATAGTGCTACATCACTAATTGTTTTTCCAAATACTCCGACTTGATCTAAATTATATGATGTTTGCAAAACACCATTTCTAGAAATTAATCCATAGGTAGGTTTAAAACCAACAACTCCACAATAAGAGGCTGGCCTGATTACAGATCCACCCGTTTGAGTTCCAATTGATAATGGTGCCATATCAGATGCAATAACAGCTGCAGAGCCACTAGATGAACCTCCTGGTGTTCTTGAATAATCATGTGGGTTTTTGGTTTTTGACGGCGATAAGAAAGCTAATTCACAAGTTACAGTTTTACCCATAATTATTGCTCCAGCCTTTTTTAAGAGCTCAACAATTTTAGCATCTGAATTATTCTTTTTTTTTAATTTTATTCTTGCACCATATTTTGTTGGCATTTCAGTTGTTGAGATAATATCTTTAAGTGCTACTGGTAAACCATGCAAAACCCCTAAAGATTTTAATTTTTTTCTCTGATTATCAGATTTTTTTGCATCACTTAGGAGTTTTTTTTCATTAAAATATTCCCAAGCTTGAATATTCTTATCATATTTTTTTTTTTGATTGATATATGCTTTACAAAGTTCAACGGAAGTTAATTGTTTATTTTTAAGTTTTTTTAAAAGTTGTTGTGCTGATAAATTTAGAAGTTTCATTTATCTCTTAAACTAATTTTTCATCAGAATAAACGCAACATTTCTCTGGTGGAAAATATAAATTTAATTCTCCGTCTGGAATGGGTTTTTCTCTTTCTACTTTTGACTTAATCACTAAATCACCCATTTTTCCTGTAAGGAGCTTAAAATTACCAAAGTCCTCAACTCTTGTGAGTTTAATTTTAACTGTATTACTTTTTTCTTTTTCAGCCAATTCTATGAACTCAGATCTAATTCCCAGTTTAACATTTTTATCTTTTAAATTTCCTAAATTTGAATTTGTCTTAATAGTGGTATCATTAATTTTTACTTCATGATCAGAGGATACAGTTGAATGAAAAATATTCATCGCAGGAGAGCCAATAAAATAACCTACAAAAGTTGTTTTAGGTTTTTCAAATAAATCTTTTGGCAATCCAACTTGCACGATTTCACCTTGATCCATAACAATTATATTTTCGGCAAAAGTCATAGCTTCGTTTTGATCATGAGTTACATAAACCAATGTTGTTTTATATTGTTCATTGATTTCTTTTAAGTTTCTTCGAAGTCTAAATTTTAAATCTGGGTCTATAACTGTAAGAGGTTCGTCCATTAAAACAGCAGCAACGTCTTCTCGAACTAAACCTCTACCTAAAGAGATAAGTTGTTTTTGATCAGCCGTTAATTTTCTTGCTGGTGAGTTTAAAAATGAAGATAAATTTAAAGTATCTGAAACTGCTTTTACTCTTTCTTCAATTTTTTCTTTTGTAAATTCCCTACATCTTAGTGGGAACGCTAAATTGTCGTAAACTGTCATTGTATTGTAAATTACTGGGAATTGGAAAACCTGTGCAATATTTCTATCTTCTGTTTTTAAATCGGTTACAGGTGTTTCATCGAATAATATTTCACCTTTTGATGGCCTCACTAATCCAGAAACAATGTTTAACATTGTAGTTTTTCCACACCCGGAAGGTCCCAAAATTGCATACCGCTTGCCATTTTCCCAAGTCATTGAAAACGGATTGAGGGCATATGTTGGTTTTGGATCTAGAGGATTATAAGTATGAGAAATATTAGATAAATCAATTTTAGCCATTTGTTCCTCCATACGGCGATGAAACTAATTTTTCATCTTCTCCAAAAGCATAAAACTTATTTGCATTAAAATTTATTTTTACTTTCTCATGAATTTTAAAATTCATTACTTCCTCGATTAAGGCAATTATTTTTGAGTTTCCTCTTTTTAGGTGGAGCAATGTTTCTGACCCACTAATTTCTGCTAATTCTATTTCGAATTCTTCACCATTCTCATCAAGTTTAATTTCTGAAGCTCTAATTCCAAAATTATAATCTCTATCTTCTAAATTCTTAAAATGATTTGGAATTTCTAAAGAAATATTCTCAAAATTTAAATTTTTTGAATTTTTTGAACCCTTCAGAACATTCATTGGTGGATCATTTGATATTTCTGCAACTTTTAAATTAGATGGATTTTCAAAAATTTCTTTGGCAGGCCCTTTTTGTAATACCTTCCCTTCATCTAAAACAATTACTTCTCCATTTAGTTCCATTACTTCTTGGGGATCTGTTGTTGAATAAATTAAAATTGTATCTTGGGACAGTCCTTCTGAGAAAATTCTTTTAAATTCTTCTCTTAACTGCTCTCTAAGTTTATAATCTAAATTAACTAACGGTTCATCTAGCAACAAAATTTTTGCTTTTTTTGCAAGTGATCTTGCAAGCGCAACTCTTTGTTGCTGTCCGCCAGATAATTCCTGAATTTTTCTATTTTCAAATCCAACCAATCCAACAGTTTTTAGAGCTTCATCTACATCTTTTTTTATTTGCTCTGGACTTAATTTTCTTTGTTCTAATGGAAAAGTTATGTTTTCATAGACATTTAAATGAGGGTAATTAATAAATTGTTGATAGACCATAGCAACATTTCTTTCCCAAACTGGTATTTTAATAAAGTCTTTTTCCTCAAAAGAAATTGAGCCTTGATCTGGATTTAATAATCCTGCAATTGTTTTTAAAAGAGTCGTTTTGCCAGATAAAGTTCTGCCTAAAATGGTATACAAATTGCCTTTTTTAAAATTAAACGAGACATCGTTTAAATGAAATTGCTCATCAGGTTTATAAGAAATTTTCTCTCCAATTAAATTCATTATTTTAATGCTCCTGATAAATTTCCTTTTGATAGATATCTCTCAACTATAAATGCAACGATTATTAATGGTGCAACTGAGACTAAAGCTGATGCTGAAAGGCTCCACCATGGTGTTATTGATGAATTAAGTGCAACAACTTTTACAGGTAACAATTGTACTTCAGTAAATGTCAAAATAAATGCAAAAAAGAAATCTATCCATCCAAAAATAATACAAAACATTCCCGCAACAATTAATCCAGGTATTGAATTTGGTAAAACAACTTTATAGAAAGCTTGATAAGGATTACACCCATCAATTAATGCAGTCTCATCTAATTCTTTTGGAACTCTATTAAAAAAATCTACCATAATCCAAACAGCAATTGGCATTAATAAAACGATATATACGACCACTAGACCTAATAAACTATCAAGCAATCCTATTGTGCTTAGAAAAATAAAGAAAGGAATTGATAATACAATTGGAGGCATGATTCTTTGTGAAATGAAGAAAAAAGTAATATCGTTGTTTCTAACAAATCCGGCTTTAAAGGTAAATCTTGATAGTGCATAAGCAGCAAGTGTTCCAAGAACAATACTTATTAAACTAGCAGTACAGGTTACAAAAATACTGTTAAAATAAGGCTCGACAATATCTACTCCACCTTTAGCTGGAGACTTAATTAAAACTCTCCAACCCTCCAGTGTTGGTTCGAAATCTAACCAAGGTATATAAGTTACTTTACTATTTACAGATTGGAAGTCTTTAAAAGATGTTGATACAGCCCAGAGAAAAGGTGCAACAACAAATACAGTCCAAAATGTAATAAAGAAATATTTAAGAAAAGTGTAAAGTTTGCTCATAGTTATTCTTTGATCATTAATTTGGTTAAAACTTTAGCTATTATCGTTAAACTGATAATCATTATTACAAGATAAGTGAAAGATAAGGTTGCTGCATAACCCATCTGAAATTCTCTTAATCCTTTAATATAAATATAAAAACTTGAGGTCTCAGTTGCAGTACCTGGTCCTCCTGAGGTCAAAACAAATACTGTATCCATTATTTTTGAAGCCTCGATAAGTCTTATTATTATTGCTCCAATTGATATTGGAGCCATCAAAGGAAAGGTTACATAAACAAATTTTCTAAATGGACTTGCTCCATCTATAGCGGCTGCCAAAAAGGGTTCTTTTGGAAGTGACAAAAGTCCAGCTAGTAATAGTAAAAACATAAACGGTGTCCATTGCCAAACTTCAACAATTATAACAGTAAACTTTGCAATAACTGGATCACTCAACCATAAAATAGGTTTTACTCCTAATCCACCTAACAAATCATTTACAGGACCTAGTGACTCATGAAAAAATGTTCTCCAAATAACTGTCATTATTACTGGAGTTGTCATCATTGGTACTAGAAAAATTACTCTAAAAAATCTTTTAAATTTTATTTCTCTCCAAACCATCATCGCTAAAGCAAATCCGATAACATATTGAAGAATAACTGTAGTTACTGATAAAAAACTTAGCCTAAAAAAAGACTCCCAAAACCTCGGGTCATCAGTAAATAACCTTATGTAATTCGTAATGCCTATGAAGTTCATTTCTGGTGTATAACTATTCCATCCAGAAAGACTTAATCTAATAGTAAAAATAATTGGAAAAATTAAAATTCCAATAAGTACAAACAATCCTGGGAATAAAAAAACAAACTTGTGTTTAAAATTCATAATTTTTTTTTTGGATTATTTTAAAATGTGGCCGTTAAAAAACGGCCACAAGTTTACAAAATTATTGCTTATTATCTTCCATTGCTACACCAACAGCATAGGCTTTTCTTACGTTATCTTTTCCTACTCTGTTAAGTATATCTTCCCACTGTTTAGCAGCTTCGTCTAAAGCAGCTTGTGGAGATAATTGACCAGCTAATGCTTTTGCAGCAGCAGTAGCCAATGCAGCATTAAACTCAAAAGTTCCAGGAACTCTTAATGGAAATACTCTATTTTTACTTTGTTCCATTTGTGCAAGAGTATCAACATATGATTGGGCAATATCTTTATCCCAACCAATTTGTGTCCATACATCAACTTTAAAGTCGTCATTTCTAAATGGGTTTACACCAAATCTACCAATTCCAATGTCCGCTTGGTGGTTAGCTTCGTTAGCGAAGAAACATAGGTAATCGAAAGCCATTTCTTTCTCTTTACTTTTCTTAGCTACTCCAACTGCCCATCCCCATACGAAGAAAGGAGCTTGGTTAAAGCCTTCATCCCAAGAGTTAGTTTTTCTATTCCAAACTTTCATTGCTCCTGGTAACTGTGCAGCACCAACTTTATTGTTTATTGGACTATCTGGTTGCATAGCAGCAACAAATGCATCATCCCATGAAAAACTAAACAAAGTTTGTCCTCCACCAAATGATCCAATTTCATCACCTAAACCAAAATTTATTCCTCCTGGTGGAACATATTTGGTTGCTGCAACCCAATCTGTTAATGCTTCAACAAAACCTGGATTGTTAATTAGTGGTTTCATAGTTTCTAAATCAAAGAAAAAACCACCTGGTGTTTTTGGATTTTTAGAGTAAGCAGCAGATCTTGAATAGAAAGCAGCATACATCAGGTCATCTTTTTTCATAACTTCTGCTGATCCATATTCTTTCTCGCCATCACCATCCCAATCCCATCCATTGAAATAAGCGGCCATTTCTCCATATTCTTTCCAAGTTGTTGGTACCTTTAACTCTTTACCAGTAGCTTCCTTATATTGCTTTTGGTACTCAGGATTATCAATTACATCTTTTCTATATTTTAGATAATGTCTGTCTCCATCAACCGGAAACTGATACATAACACCATCCCAAGATGCTACACCAATGTGAGACGGGGTAACGTCTTTCATTTGTTTCATCTCAACGTATTTCTTTGGAACTGGCTCTAAGTATCTTCTCCAATCGTTAATGAAGTTTGAAAATCCAAAAACGATGTCATATGGAGCTTGTCCAGCTTGAAATGGTACCATTGCTTTCGCATATAAGTCACCTGCTGGTGTATGAGTAACATCAACTTTTGCTCCAGTAAGTTTAGCGAACTGCTCAGCATGTAGAGCTGTTGGCTCTCCCATGACTGGTACAGCATGTGTATTAATCTTAAGCGTCTTGCCTTTATAGTTTTTCTTAGACATAGACTCGTAAGAACAATCACCAGGAATATCCCCAGTTGCTTTGATATGTGGAAACTGATCACTCCACTTATCAGCATACGCAACAGGACTAAATACCAACAAAGCTGATATTAGAGCGGTTACGCAAGTTTTTATTGTCTTCATCTTTTTTCCTCTCTTTGTTGTTAATTATGGAACTAACACTGCACGACCTTTAATCTTACCATCATTTAAATCATGTAGTGCTTTATTAGCTTCTTCAAGTTTGTATTCTTTCATTGAAAGTTTTACTAAACCTTTATCTGCTAGTTCCATTAATTCATATAATTCAGCCCATGTACCTACTAAGCTTCCAACTATACTTTTTTCTTGATCGATCATATCAATCGCCAAAACTCTTATTTCTTCTCCGTAACCTACAATATAGAAAGTCCCAGTTGCTTTGGTCATTTTAATTCCCATTGGCGTAGAACCTTTTTCACCAACAAAATCTATAACAGCCTCTGCACCTTTTCCTTTTGTAAGTTCTTTTACTTTTTCAATTTCATTACCATCTATTAAAACTCCATGGTCAGCTCCTAGTTCCATTGCATGTTCTAAAGGCGCTTTTGCTTTTTCAACAACAATAATATTTGCGGCACACATTGCTTTCATACATTGAATTGCTATATGTCCTAATCCACCAGCACCTATGATTACACAATTTTCACCTGGCAGAAGGTGTCTAGTAGCTTTTTTTACAACTCTGTAAGCAGTTAAACCTGCGTCTGAAAATGGCGCAACGTCTATTGGACCTAAAACTTTTGGAATTTTTATTAGATTTCTTACGCTAGTTTGAAGTAATTCTGAATATCCCCCGTGTTTTACATTCAAACCTGCAAAAATTGGATCTTCAGCATGCATATCGTTTCCTCTTCTACAATCTAAGCATGTTCCTCCTGTGCCAGAAACTTTAGGGTGTAAAATTACTGCATCACCTTTTTTAAATCCCGTAACATCTTTACCAACTTCCTCTATCCATCCAGCGTTCTCATGTCCCATTACCATCGGCAACAGATCGTTATTTTGATCTGTAATGTGCTTCCAAACTCCTTCAATTATATGCAAATCAGTTCTACAAACACCTGCAGCTCCAATTTTAACAATGACATCACTTGCTTTCTCAATTTTAGGATTTGGTAACTCTTCACCTGTGACCCAAACATCCGCTTTCATTTCTGGGTCGTACTTATGTAAAACCTGTGCTTTCATTATTTTCCTCTCTAAATTTATTTTTTATAAATAAATTTTAAATTGAAATAAAAAATATGTCTAGAAAGTTAGAATAATTTTAATTACCAATTACAACTTGAGATTGTTAATTAACTTTATTTTTGCATCCGCCTGTTTTGAAAAACTCATCAATATTATCTATAGCTAGATTAGCCATTGCGGTTCTAGTTTCTTTAGTTGCGCTGCCTAAATGAGGAAGAATAAAAGCACTTTTGTGTTTAAGATATCCTGGATTTAAATTTGGCTCATTTTTGTATACATCTAGCCCAACTGCATAAACTTTTCTTCTTTCCAAAGCATCTATTAAAGCTTCATCTTCAATAATATCTCCTCTTGCAACATTGGTCACGACTGCACCTTTTGGTAATAGTTCTAGTGTATCTTTGTTGATTAAATTTATTGTCTCTTTAGATGCAGGACAACATACCGAAAGGACATCAGAGACTTTCATCAAATCATTTAAGTTATCGTGGTAAGTTGCGCCTTGTTCTTTTTCTTCGCTTAATTTTGAACGATTGTGATAATGAATTATCATACCTAAAGATTTAGCTATTTTAGCTATTTTTTGACCAATTCTACCCATGCCAAGTATTCCAAGTCTAGTGCCCGTTAATTGTTTACCAATCAACATATCTGCTGACCAAACCCAGCCACCTTCTCTAGCTTTTTCAATTCCTTCAGATGCTCTTCTGCATGCACCTAATATCAACAAAACCCCAATTTCCGCAGTAGCATCAGTTAAAACATCTGGCGTGTTTGTTACTGCAATTCCTCTTTTCTTTGCAGATTCTAAATCTATATTTCCAAAACCTACAGCAAAATTTGATATAATTTTTACACTCTCAGGTAATTGATTAATTGTTTCTGCATCGAGCTTATCTGTCAAAGCCGATAAAATACCATCACAGCCTGTGCTCATCTCTATTAGCTTCTTTTGAGAGTAGAGTTCATCATTTAAATTAAAGTTAGCATCAAATAATTCTTTAGCTTTATCCTCACAAGATCTTAAAAGCCTTCTTGTGATTAAAATTTTTTTCATTTTATTTTGGATTAATTTAGATCAAAAACCTTACCAGGATTCATGATGTTGTTTACATCAATGCTTCTTTTAATAGCTTTCATCACTGGCAAATTATCTGGATGCTCTCTTAATAGGTAATGTTTCTTTTGAAGACCAATTCCATGTTCTCCTGTAATTGTTCCCTCTAATTCTAAAGCTTTGTTGATTAGATCATCGCTGTACTGTCTAATTTTTTTTTGTTTTTCTTCATCATCAGGATCATACAATATTATAGAGTGAAAATTTCCATCTCCAACATGACCAACCATTGGCGCAGTTAGACCTAACTTTTTAACTTCTTTTTCCGCCCATGAAATACACTCAACTAATTTAGAAATTGGTACACAAACATCTGTAGAATACACTTTCATATCATGGCCTAAAGCTTTTACTGAATAGTAAACATCATGCCTTGCTTTCCATAATATTTTTTGTTCTTCAGGAGAAGATGCCCATTGAAAATCACTTCCACCATTATTTTTTGATAATTCTTCAACAATTTTTATAGACTCGTTATTTGAAAGTTCACTACCATGAAATTCAAAGAATAAAGTTGGTGATGCTTTGATGTTTTCTAACTTTGAATATTTAATGCTAATTTCCATTTGATCTTTGTTTAACATCTCAATTCTTGCAATTGGAACGCCGTACTGAATAACTTCTTGCGCAGTCTTTACTGCTGAGTCTAAATCTGGAAAATAGCAAACTGCGCTCATTATGCTCTCAGGTATTGGTGATAATCTTAATTGAACTTCTGTAATAATTCCTAAAGTTCCCTCAGATCCAATAAACAAATTAGTTAAGTTATATCCCGCAGAAGTTTTTTTAGTTCTTGCTCCAGTTTTAATTATGTCTCCATTTGGTAAAACAACTGTTAAACCAGAGATAACAGTTCTCATTGTTCCATATTTAACTGCCATTGTTCCTGAAGCTGAAGTAGATGCCATTCCACCTAGTGCAGCATCTGCACCAGGGTCTATTGGAAAAAATACACCATCTTCTCTTAAATATTCATTTAATTGCTTTCTAGTTACATTTGCTTGTACTCTGCAATCAAAATCCTCAGCATTTACGCTTAAAACTTTATTCATTTTTTCTAGAGAAATTGTAATACCATTTTGATTTCCAACAACATGACCTTCAAGAGATGTGCCAGTTCCAAATGGGACAACAGGAATTTTATGCTCGTTACAAATTTTTAAAATTTTTGAAACTTCTTCATTGGTTTCTGGAAATACAACTGCCTTCGATAATATTGGATTATAAGTATCTTCTCCTCTTGCATAATTTGCACGAGTAGACTCAGAAGTAGAAAATCTCCCGTTAAATATCTTTTTTAATTCTGCTTGGACAGTTTCGTTCATTCTTTAATAATACAAAAATATTAATTAAAAATACAGTTTATTTAGAAAGCATCTTGCCTATATTTTCTAAGGCTTGCATTATATTATCTCTAGATGCGGCAAAACTAAATCTAACGTAATCATTACAAGTTTTACCAAACGCAGTGCCAGGAACAATTGCAACACCTGCTTCATGCATAGCTTTTTTGCAAAACTCAGATCCATTCATGCCAGTCCCTTTTATATTCGGAAAAGCATAAAAAGCTCCTCCCGGCAAACTACATTCGACTCCTGGTAAATCATTTAATCCTTTATGAATTAAATTTCTTCTTAATGTAAATTTATCTAACATATCTTTAATTGAGTCTTCAGGACCATCTAATGCGGCTATACCAGCATATTGAGCTGCTGCATTTACACATGATACACTATTAATCAAAAGTTTGTTTACATGTTCAACCAAATGCTCTGGCCAGTAACTCCAACCAAGTCTCCATCCAGTCATAGAATATGCTTTACTCCAACCCTCAAGAACAATTAATCTGTCTCTTAAATTAGGATAGTTAAAGAAAGTTGGCATTTCCTTATAGTCAAAAATTTGTCTACTATAAATTTCATCACTTAAAATTGTGACCTGCGGATGTTTTTCTAATTCTTTTGCTAAGTAATCAATTGCAGGTTTTTCAACAAAACTTCCGGTTGGGTTATTTGGATTAATCAAGATTAAAAGTCTAGTTTTGTCAGTTATTAAAGATAGAATTTTGTCTGGGTCAAATTTTAAATCTTTATCCTCAGTTAAGTCGTATGGAACAGCTTTTGCTCCAGAGTAGTTAATCATTGATTCATAAATTGGAAAAGCTGGAGTAGGATGAATTATCTCAACACCTGGTTCACCATAACAAGTAATTGCATAATACATTGTAGGTTTACCACCTGGCATTATTAAAACTCTATTTGGATCAATATCAGCATTATAAAGTCTCTTGACCCATCTTGCGACAGCTTCTCGACATTCTGGAATTCCATTTGATAAAACATAACCATGATGACCATCATCTAGAGCTTTTTTTGCAGCTTCAACTACATGTTTTGGAGTTTTAAAGTCAGGTTGTCCTAGACCTAAATGAATCATAGGTTTGCCTTGTGCTTCTAATTTTTTTGCTTCTGCTAAAACAGAAAATGCACTTTCAGTTCCTAAACGATTTAATGCTTTTGCTAATTCAATCATAATTTTTCGTCGACAAACTAACTGAAAAGCAACTTTATGTCTATTTATTTAAAGTGAAAATAATAATAAAAATTATTTATAAAAAATATTTAATTACGGTAAATTATCTTTGATCTATCTAACTCTTTTACACTTTTGCAGCCCATAAGGATCATATTTCTTCTAATTTCATCGTGCATATTTTGAAGCAGCCTCTCTACTCCTTGCTGTCCACCCGCTCCTAAACTGAACAAAAAAGCTTTACCAAAACTACAAGCAGTTGCACCTGCAGCTAAAGCCTTGAGAACATGAGTTCCCCGTCTAACACCTCCATCTAAAATTATCTCAAGTTTATCACCCACAGCATCTGAAATAGCCTTTAGTTGATCAAATGGAGTTCTAGATCCGTCAAGCTGTCTTCCTCCATGATTAGAAATTATTATCGATGTACAACCAATATCAACTGCTCTCTTTGCATCCTCTACAGACATCACACCCTTAAGCGCAAAAGGTCCGTCCCATTTTTTTATACAGTATTCTGCATCATCCCAATTCATATTAGGATCGTATTGTTCATTAACATAATCTATAACTGATTTAGTTATACTAGTTCCTTTATCGGTTTTGTGTTTAATATTAGCTAGTTCAAACTTCTTGTTTGTAAAATATCTAAATAACCATCCAGGTCTCATTGCGAAATTCATTATACTTTCTAATGTAAATTTAGGTGGAGTTGTAAAACCAGTTCTATGATCTCTTTCTCTATTTCCCGCAACCAAAGTATCAACAGTTAAGCACAAACCATCAAAATTTGCTCTTTTGCACCTGTCAATTAAATCATCAGTAAATGATTTATCTCTATGAATATAAAGTTGAAATAATTTTGGACCACTTGATATGTTAGCAATTTCTTCAATGGAAAATGATGCCATTGTCGACATGCTATACATGGTACCAAATTTTTCTGCAGCTCTAGCTGAAGCTTTATCTCCATCAGGATGATATAAACTTTGCATAGCAGTTGGAGATAAAAAAATTGGCATATCTATTTTTCTACCAAAAACTGTGGTTGATAGATCTGGTTCTCCTACACTTCTAAGAATATTGGGGATTAAGTCACAATCATCAAATGAATTTGTATTTCTTTTTAAAGTGGTTTCATCGTCTGCACCACCATCAATGTAATGAAAAATCGGAGCTGGTAATCTTTTTTTAGCTAACTTTCTAAAATCCTCAAAATTGTAACAATTCTTCAAACTCATGCATTTCGGAATCTTAAATTATTTCGATTAAGATCACTGATCTTTGTGCAGCCCATTAATTTCATGTCTCTTACTAATTCAGTTTTATATAAGTTAAGTGCTCTCTCAACGCCCTCTTGACCTGCTGCAGCTAAAGCATAAAGATATAATCTTCCACCAGCACATGCTTTTGCACCCATAGATAAAGCTTTTAACATATGAGTACCTCTTTGAAATCCACCTTCACAAATAACATCTAACTTATCACCAACTGCATCAACAATTTCAGCTAATTGATCAAATGGTGATCTAGATCCATCAAGTTGTCTTCCTCCATGATTTGATACCATTATACCAGTGCATCCGATATCAACTGCTCTTTTAGCATCTTCAACACTCATTACTCCCTTAAGCGCAAAATGGCCACCCCACTGAGAGCACAATTTTTCAGCATCGTCCCAGTTCATAGATTGATCCAACATAGTAGAAAAATAATTACCTATTGAAGTATTTGTGTCAGTGCCTTCTTTAACGAAATCTTGAAGATGTGGTAATTCAAATTTTCCTTTGGTTAAATAATTTATTCCCCACATTGGTTTTGTGGCAAAACTAAATAAACTCGAAAGTGTTAATTTTGGGGGTGATGTAAATCCAGTTCTTAAATCTCTTTCACGATTTCCTCCTGTTATCGTATCAACAGTTAAAGCCATAACGTCAAATTTTGCTGCTTTTGCTCGTTCTAAACAAGAGTCATTTAATCCTCTGTCTTTATGGAAATAAAATTGAAACATTTTTGGAGTGTCTATTAAAGATGAAATTTCCTCAACACTAACTGTAGCCAATGCCGAAACACCAAACATCGTATTAAACTTCTTTGCAGCTTTTCCAACCGCTCTTTCTCCTTCGTAATGGAATAACCTTTGCAAAGCTGTTGGGGAACAATAAAAAGGCAAATCTAATTTTTTTCCAAAAATAGTTGTCGACAAATCCACATTTTCAACACCTCTTAAGACATTTGGAACTAAGTCAACATCATTAAATGCACTACTATTTCTT
>CACNAX010000004.1 GCA_902618565.1 uncultured Pelagibacteraceae bacterium | reverse complement strand
TAAATCGTGAAATAACTTAAACATTTTACTATATAGAATTCTGTTAAATGGATCTCTTCTAGGGTCTCTATAACCCATCAAAAATTCTTTGTTGGCTGGAAAATTTTTAAGATTTTCGATTAAAGAAGTTACCTTAATTTGATTATCACTGTCTGTACATAATATGAAGTTTTTTGTAGAAGCATAAATTCCATCTATAACTGCTTTAGAATAGCCTCTTTTATCATTTTGACTTAAATTTATTATTGGAAACTTTTTTTCAAGCTGAATGATAAGTTCCTTGGTACCATCTGTGCTTCCATCCTCCACAATAACAAATTCGTGCTCTACTTGATGATTTGATAAGGTATTATGCCAACTTGAAATTAGTTCCTCTAAATTATTTTTCTCGTTATGCACTGGAAAAACTATGGAGATACTTTTCATTAATACTATCAAAAGTTGTAAAATTTAATTTTTTTTAGTTATCTTAAATTGAAAATTAAATAATTTTATATATTACCTTAATATCTAAATGAAATTATCTAAAGATCAAATTAAAGAAATTCAAGAACAGCAAAGTCAGACAAATAAAACTAAAAGAGTTACTTCTCCGAAATTAGAGGAAATATTGTATGATGCAATACCTATTTTAGATCATGGTTTTATAAGAGTAGTGGATTATATGGGTGATGATACATCTATTGTGCAATCCGCTAGAGTTTCATATGGCAAAGGAACAAAAAAAGTTTCAACAGATTCTGGTTTAATTAAATATTTAATGAGGCATTGGCATAGTACTCCTTTTGAGATGTGTGAAATAAAATATCATGTAAAGCTACCTATATTTATAGCAAGACAATGGATTAGACACAGAACAGCAAATGTAAATGAATACTCTGCAAGATACTCAATTTTAGACAAAGAATTTTATCTACCTGACCCACAACATCTTGCTACTCAATCACAAAGTAATAGACAAGGCAGAGGCGATATTTTAGATGGAGAAAAAGCAAAAAAAGTTTTGAATTTATTAAAAGGAGATGCTGAGCAAACTTATAATAATTATGAAACTATGCTTAATGAAAGATATGATGGATCAACTATAGACGAGAATGCAGTAGGTTTAGCAAGAGAGCTTGCTAGAATGAATTTAACATTAAATACTTACACTCAATGGTATTGGAAAACAGATTTATTAAATCTGATGAATTTTTTAAGACTCAGAGCAGATCATCATGCTCAGTACGAGATTAGAGCTTATGCAGATGCTATGCTTGATACTGTTAAAAAATGGGTACCAATAACTTATGAAGCTTTTATGGATTATAGGGTTGGTGGAACAGAAGTTTCAGCAAAAGGAAAAATTATTATTCAAAAACTTATAAAAGGTGAAAATGTTTCTATCGATGACACAGGTTTATCAAAAAGAGAATGGAACGAACTTATGGAAGCTTTTGATCTTAAAGATAAATTGATTTAATTTTTTCGGCAAACTTAAAATATATTTTTGATATCTCATGGTCTGGCTTGCTTTCGACAATAGGTGATCCCAAATCTCCTTGTTTACCTACCTCTGGATCAATTGGTATTTCACCTAGAAAATCTTTTTTAAACTCTTCAGCAGTCTTTTTGACACCACCTTCACCAAAAATTGCATACCTTTTTCCATCATCTCCTACAAAGTGACTCATATTATCTACAAGTCCTAATATTTTTACTTTAAGTTTATCAAACATTCTAATACCTCTCTTAACGTCCTGTAATGCTATCTCTTGGGGTGTAGATATAATTATTACACCATCCATGTTTATTTCTTGTGCAAAAGTTAGTTGTGTATCACCAGTTCCTGGAGGCATATCAACAATTAAAAAATCCAAATTTTCCCATAAAACTTTTTGTGTAAAAGTTTTTATAGCAGATATAACCATTGGACCCCTCCAAATCATTGGAGTTTGTTCATCTGTTAATAAACCAATCGACATACATTGAATTCCATATTTTATAATTGGTTTTAATTTTTGCCCATCACTCTCAGGTTTATCGTTTATTGAGAATAATTTTGGTAATGATGGTCCATATATATCTGCGTCAAGCAAACCAATATTTAAGTCCATTTTTTTTAACGCCAAAGCAAGATTCGAGGCAAATGTTGACTTTCCAACTCCTCCCTTTGCACTTGAGATTGCAATTGTAAACTTTGTTCCAATAATCGGGTTCCTTCTAAAGGTTTTTGGCTCAGTTCTTGCCTTTGTTGTGTCACTTAAACCTACTTTTTTTTCGTCCATAATTTACCATTATCTTGTTTTTGCTAATAAAGACACTATATAGAGTGTCGTATTATGAGTGATTTTAGAAATCAAAGCCCGTGGGGAACACCTCCAGGAGGAGGTGGTAGTGGAAATGGTGGATTTAGAAAAGGTCCCACTCCCCCAAATATTGATGAAGTTATTAGCAAACTACAATCTTTAATAAACAGATTTTTAGGTGGCGGCAAGGGTGGAGCTAAACCAATAATAATTGGCCTTATAATTCTTTTAATTGTTTGGACATTAAGTGGTCTATATAGAGTTTTACCTGATGAACAAGGAGTTGTATTAAGATTTGGAAAATTTGTTAAAACAACCCAGCCAGGATTAAACTATCATCTACCTTTTCCAATAGAAAATGTATTAACTCCTAAGGTTACAAAAGTTAATCGAATGGATATTGGATTTAGGTCAGAAAGAGATAGTGGGTTTTCTTCAGGTGGAGTTGCAGATGTTCCAGAAGAAAGTTTAATGTTAACAGGTGATGAAAACATAGTTAACATAGATTTTTCAGTTTTTTGGGTAATTAAAGATGCTGGTAATTTTTTATTCAAAATTCAAGATCCAGAAGGAACAGTTAAAGCAGCTGCTGAAACAGCGATGAGAGAAGTCATTGCACGATCTGATATTCAACCAATTTTGACTGAAGGTAGATCTCTCATAGAAGCTGATACTCAAGAGATAATTCAAGAAATTTTAGATGAATACACAAGTGGAATTCAAATTACACAAGTTCAAACTCAAAAAGCTGATCCACCAGACCAAGTTATTGATGCATTTAGAGATGTCCAGGCAGCTAGAGCGGATATGGAAAGATCTAAAAACGAAGCAGAAGCATATGCCAATGATGTAATACCTAGAGCACGAGGAGAAGCAGCAAAAATTCTCCAAGCAGCAGAAGCTTATAAAAAAGAAGTTGTTGCTAAGGCAGAAGGAGAAGCAAGTAGATTTTTATCAATTTATAATGAGTACGCAAAAGCTAAAAAAGTAACTCAAGAAAGAATGTATCTTGAGACAATGGAAGAAGTGTTAGCAGATATTAATAAAATAATTATCGACAAAAATTCAGGCGAAGGAGTAGTACCATATCTGCCATTACAAGAATTAAAGACAGGAGCTAATTAAAATGAAAGCTGGAAAATTTTTACTACCAATAATCATACTAATTGCTGCAACAATTTACTTTTCAGTTTTTATTGTCAAAGAGGTTAACCAAGCAATTGTTCTTCAATTTGGTGATCCTAAAAGAATTATATCAAAACCTGGAATTAATTTTAAAATTCCATTCATACAAAACGTTGTATTTTTAGATAAAAGAATTTTAAATCTTGATACACCACCAGAGGAAGTAATTGCATCAGATCAAAAAAGACTTATCGTCGATGCTTTTGCAAGATTTCAAATAATTGATCCTCTAAAATTTTATATATCTGTGGGAAATGAAAGAGTTGCAAGATCAAGATTAGCTACAATTATAAACTCTAGAATAAGAAACGTGCTTGGTCAACAAGAACTACAAACACTTTTATCAGAAGATAGAACAAAACAAATGTCATTAATTCAAGAAGGTGTAAATAATGAAGCAGAAAATTTTGGTATTAGTATTGTTGATGTAAGAATTAAAAGAGCAGATCTTCCTCAAGCAAACAGTGATGCAATTTTTAGAAGAATGCAAACTGAAAGAGAAAGAGAAGCAAAAGAATTTAGAGCAAAAGGTGCAGAGATGGCAGTAACAATTACCTCAACTGCAGATAAAGAAGTTACAGTTATACTTGCAGATGCACAAAAAAAATCTGAGATCATGAAAGGAGAAGGAGATGGTTTGAAAAACAAAATTTTTGCTGATGCCTTCGGACAAGATCCAGAATTTTTTGCATTTTACAGAGCTATGCAGGCGTATCAAAAAGCTTTAATTGGTGGTGAAACTTCAATGATACTTTCTCCAGATAGTGAATTTTTTAAATTTTTTGGAAATATAGATCAAATAGTAGAGTAAGTTTAATGAGAGAATTGATCATCGCATTTGGTCTATTCCTTTTTATTGAAGGTATTCTTTACGCCATATTTCCATCAAAAATGAAAAATATGATAATGAAATTAAAGGAAGCTACTGATAATCAACTGAGAACCGGTGGATTAGTATTTGCAGTGATTGGTTTTTTTATTATTTGGTACTTAAAAAGATGAGATTTATAAAGATATTATTATTAATATTATTTTCAATTAATATTCAAAATACTTCCAGCGCAGCAAATATGCCTGCGTCTTTTGCAGATCTAGCTGAAAAATTAATGCCGTCAGTAGTAAATATCTCAACTACAACAACAGTAACAACAAGGTCTAATCCATTTCCATTTGAATTTCCTCCTGGATCTCCTTTTGAAGATATGTTCAAAGATTATGGAACTCCTCAAAAAAGACAGACAAGTGCGCTTGGATCAGGTTTTATAATAGATGAAAAAGGAATTGTTATTACAAATAATCACGTGATACAGGGTGCAGAGGATGTTTTTGTTAGAGTTAATGGTGAAAAAAATATAAAGGCAAAAGTAATTGGAGCTGATCCTGGTATGGATTTGGCAGTTCTTCAAATAGAGTCAGATCAAAAATTCACACCAGTTAAGTTTGGAGACTCTGATACCGCAAGAATAGGTGATTGGGTTATTGCAATTGGGAATCCATTTGGCTTAGGTGGAACGGTTACTGCAGGAATAATTTCTGCAAGAAACAGAAGTATCGGTCTTTCTAGATATGAAGACTACATTCAAACTGATGCATCAATTAACCAAGGTAATTCAGGTGGTCCATTGTTTAATATGGATGGAGATGTAGTTGGAATTAATACAGCAATATTAGGTCAATCAGGTTCAATTGGAATTGGTTTTGCAATACCTTCTAATAGTGCACAAAAAGTAATTAATCAATTAATTGAATTTGGTGAAACTAAAAGAGGATGGTTAGGTGTTAGAATTCAAACAGTCACAAAAGATATTGCAGATGTTGAAAAATTAGATGAACCTAGGGGAGCGCTTGTTGCTAGTGTAGCTGAAAATAGTCCATCAGATAAGGGAGGAATTAAAGCTGGAGACATAATATTAGAGTTTGATGGTAAGAAAATTAATGAAATGAGTGAACTTCCAAGAATAGTGGCTGAAACAGAAGTTGGAAAAAAAGTAAAACTAAAAGTGTGGAGAAATAAACGTGAAATAACTAAGGAAATTATACTTGGAAGACTAGAAACATCTGAAGACTTTAAATCTCAAGGTTTAGTAACAGAAAAACCTAAAGAAGATGCAATAGATGGTTTGAAAATAAAAGTGAGATTGCTAAATAAAGATGACATTAAAGAAAGAAATTTACCAAAAAATACAACAGGATTAGTTATCACAGAAATTGATAAAGATAGCCCAGTTAACTATCTTCAAGTAAATAATATTATTGTTGAAGCACAAAAGAAAAAGATCAACACCATTGGAGATCTAGATAACATAGTAAAATTAGCTCTAAAAAGTAATGATAAAAGTTTACTTATTGCAATTTACAATAACAATAACCAAAGACGATATATTGGTGTTAAACTAAATTAATGGACTTAAAGTCCAAAATAATTCTTATTTCAGGACCAACAGCATCTGGTAAATCAAAATTTGCTATACAGCTTGCAAAAAAAATAAATGGAGAAGTTATAAATGCAGATAGTATGCAAATTTTTAAAGAATTAAAAATTCTCACAGCAAGACCTCATCGAAATGATTTAAAAAAAATAAAACATCATTTGTATGGATTTAAAAGTGTAAAGGAAAATTATTCTACAGGAAATTGGCTTAAGGATGCCAAGTTAAAAATCAACAGTATCAAGAAAAAAAATAAAATTCCAATTCTTGTAGGCGGCACTGGTTTGTATTTTAAAGCAATTATTGATGGTATAGTTAAAATCCCTGATATCCCATTAATTTTTCGTAATAGAATTAGGAAGAAGCATTCAAAAATAGGTCAAAAGAAATTTTATTTAGAGTTACTTAAGCTAGATCCACTTTGTAAAAAAAAAATTAATAAAAATGATACACAAAGATCAATAAGAGCCTACGAGGTAAAAAAATTTACAAATAAATCATTGTTTGATTGGTATAGTGAAACATATTCTGATTTTACTAAAGACAGTTTTATTAAGTTACTTATCGATTATCCTAGAGATAAGCTTGTAGAAAGAATTTCTTTAAGAACAAATGAAATGTTCAGAGATGGAGCAATAAAAGAGGCTAAGAGGTTTTACAAATTAAGAATAAAGAAAGATTTATCATCTAATAAAGTTATTGGTCTAAGTGAGATTAAAGATTATCTTGATAAAAGAATAAATCTTAATGAACTGAAAGAAAAAATATCAATAAAAACAAGGCAATATGCTAAGAGACAGTCCACTTGGGCTAGAGGACAAATGTCTGATTGGCAAAATATAAAATTTGATAGACTTAAATCATTCGCAAAAAAATTTCCTAAATCTGCATAGATTGCTTGACCTATTAGCACAACTTCAGCTAGATTGTCTGAATGTCAAAATTATACTCTGGAGCTGAAATTGTATTTAAGTGTATGGAAGATCAGAATGTTGATCATATTTTTGGTTACCCAGGTGGTGCAGTACTACCAATTTATGACGAATTACAAAATTTTAAATCAATCAAACACGTTTTAGTTAGACATGAACAAGGCGCAGGTCATGCCGCAGAAGGATATGCAAGATCATCAGGTAAACCTGGTGTTATTTTAGTAACCTCAGGACCTGGTGCAACAAATGTAGTCACAGCTTTGACTGATGCATATATGGATTCGATTCCATTAGTTTGTATCTCTGGACAAGTTCCAACTCATTTAATTGGTACAGATGCATTTCAAGAATGTGATACAACTGGAATAACTAGACCTTGCACTAAACATAATTGGTTAGTCAAAGATATAAATGATTTAGCTAGTACAATACATAAAGCATTCGAGGTGGCAACTACTGGTAGACCAGGACCAGTTTTGGTCGATATACCAAAAGATATTCAATTTCAAAAAACAAAATATTCAAAACCTAAAAAAGAAAAAAAACTTAACGGTAAATCTCACAACCATTTTAATCAAAACAGCATTAATGAATTAATTGAATTAATGAGTAAATCATCAAAACCTATTTTTTATACTGGTGGTGGAGTGATTAATTCTGGACCCAAGGCTAGTGAACTTTTAAGAGAACTTGTTTATGCAACAGGTTTTCCTATTACTTCAACTTTACAAGGATTAGGATCCTTCCCAGGTGATGATAATCAATTTTTGGGAATGCTGGGTATGCATGGAACTTATGAAGCAAATAATGCAATGCATGATTGTGATTTGATGATCAACATTGGTGCACGTTTCGATGATAGGATAACAGGGAAAATAGATGAATTTTCTCCAAAATCAAAAAAGGTCCATATTGATATTGATCCATCATCTATTAATAAAAATGTTAAAGTTGACCTTGCTATTGTTGGAGATGTGAAAACTGTACTTTCATCTACTTTGAAAAGTTTAAAACAAAAAAAATCAAAATTCTTAAAATCAAACAAGCAAAAAACTTCTAAATGGTGGGAAAAAATTCAAAAATGGAGATCAGTTAGATCTTTAGATTACATTGGAAGTGAAGAGACTATAAAACCCCAATATGCAATTGAAAGATTATATGAATTAACTAAAGATAAAGACTCCTATATTACAACTGAAGTTGGACAGCATCAGATGTGGGCCGCACAACACTATAAATTTAATAAACCAAATCGTTGGATGACATCTGGTGGTTTAGGTACTATGGGATATGGTTTACCAGCAGCAGTGGGTGTTCAAGTTGCTCATCCAAAAAAATTAGTTATTGATATTGCGGGAGAGGCTTCAGTATTAATGACAATTCAAGAAATGTCCACAGCTGTACAATACAACCTTCCGATTAAAATATTTATATTGAATAATCAATACATGGGAATGGTTAGACAATGGCAAGAACTTTTGCATGATAAAAACTATTCTGAGAGTTATACTGCTGCTTTACCAGATTTTGTTAAATTAGCGGAAGCATATAATTGTGTTGGTATAAGAGCAAAAACTCCAGAAGAGTTAGACGATAAAATTATTGAAATGCTGAATACAGATAGACCTGTAATTTTTGACTGTATGGTTGATAAAGTTGAAAATTGTTTTCCAATGATACCATCAGGAAAGCCTCATAATCAGATGATTTTAGGGCCCAAAGATCAAGAAAGTAAGAAGATTACTGGCAAAGGTAAGTCCTTAGTTTAATGCCTAATTCAAAGTCAGCGTATAGTTTTTCAAATAAAAAAGAAAAATTTGATACACATATTATAGTTGTTTGGGTCGACAACGAAGCTGGTGTATTGGCTAGAGTAGTAGGTCTATTTTCTGGCAGAGGTTATAATATTGAATCTTTAGCAGTTGCCCAAGTTGACGAAAAGTTAAAGATATCAAGGATAACAATTGTAACCACAGGAACACCACAAGTTGTTAATCAAATTAAACTTCAATTAAAAAAACTTGTTCCTGTTCATAAGGTTGCAGATTTTAAAAGAGAAGATAAAGCAGTCATTTTTAAGGAGATGGCATTATTTAAAATCGTTGGTCCAAATAATAAATTAGAGGGTGCGTTGAAAGCTTGTAAAAAATATCATCCTGTATTACTAGACAAAACAAAAAAATCGAATGTTATTCAAATAACAGCTTTAAGACGAGAAATAGACAAAATGTCAAAGGATTTAAAAAAATTTGGATTGGTGAGTGTTTCAAGAACAGGAGCCGTAGCTATGACAAGAGGTGCAGATATATTTAAATAATTAATTAGGAGAAAAAAAATGAAAATGTTTTATGAAAAAGATACTGATGCAAATTTAATAAAGGATAAAAAAATAGCTATCTTTGGATACGGTAGCCAAGGACACGCACACGCTTTAAATCTAAAAGATAGTGGAGTAAAAGAAGTTGTTGTAGCTCTTCGAGAGGGTTCTTCAAGTATTAAAAAAGCAGAATCTAAAGGTTTAAAAGTTATGAACCTTTCGGATGCTGCTGAATGGGCTGATGTTGTGATGATTTTGACTCCAGATGAATTACAAGCAACTATTTATAAAAATCATATTGAGCAACGTGTCAAAGAAGGTACATCTATCGCTTTTGCTCATGGATTAAATGTTCATTATGATTTGATAAAAGCTAGAAAAGATTTAGATGTATTTATGGTAGCACCAAAAGGACCAGGTCACTTAGTTAGAAGTGAATATGAAAAAGGTGGTGGAGTTCCATGTTTATTTGCTGTTCATCAAAACGGATCAGGAAAAGCTAGAGACCTAGCAATGTCATATGCTTCAGCCATTGGTGGCGGTAGATCAGGTATAATTGAGACAACATTTAAAGACGAAGTAGAAACAGATTTATTTGGTGAGCAAACTGTTTTATGTGGAGGTCTTGTTGAATTAATTAAAAATGGATATGAAACTTTAGTTGAAGCTGGTTATGAACCTGAAATGGCTTATTTTGAAACGGTTCATGAAGTTAAGCTTATTGTGGATTTAATTTACGAAGGTGGAATAGCAAATATGAATTACTCTATATCTAATACTGCTGAATATGGAGAATACGAGTCTGGCCCAAGGATTATAAATAAAGAAGAAACAAAAAAAAGAATGAAAGAAGTTTTAGCAGACATCCAGTCAGGTAAATTTACTAAACAATGGATGGAAGAATGTAAAAATGGTCAAAAAAATTTCCTGGCCACAAGAGCAAAACTAGCTGAGCATCCAGTCGAAAAAGTTGGTGCTACTCTAAGAGAAATGATGCCTTGGATTGCAAAGAAGAAGCTTGTCGATAGTGATAAGAAATAACTTGATGTTAAAATTGGATTAATTCTCTCAAATTATTTTGCAATCTGAGCGAGAGCATGTATTATGCTCGAGCTAAAAAATACAATGTCAGACAAAGAAAAATTATACATATTTGATACAACCATGCGAGATGGTGAGCAATCACCAGGCGCATCAATGAGTGTCGAAGAGAAAATTCAGATATCTAGAGTTTTTGATGAAATGGGAATAGATATTGTTGAAGCGGGTTTTCCAATAGCATCACCAGGAGATTTTGAGGCAGTTTCTGAAATAAGTAAAATAATGAAAAACTCAATTCCATGTGGTCTTTCAAGAGCACTAAAAAAAGATATTGATGCATGTCATGAGTCGTTGAAACATGCTCCAAGATTTAGAATTCATACTTTTATTTCTACAAGTCCTTTACATATGAAACACAAGCTTGAAATGACAAATGATCAGGTTCTAGATGCAATAAAAGAAAGTGTTACATATGCAAGAAACTTTACTGATGATGTTGAATGGTCCTGCGAAGATGGAACAAGAACAGATATGGATTTTATGTGTAAAACTGTTGAACTTGCAATTAAATGTGGAGCTAAAACAATTAATATTCCAGATACAGTTGGCTATTCTATTCCTGAGGAATTTGCAAAAACAATTAAACATTTAAAAAATAATGTTCCAAATATTGATAAAGCAATATTATCTGCACACTGCCACAATGATCTTGGCTTAGCAGTAGCAAATGCATTGGCTGGAGTTTCAGAGGGCGTAAGACAAATAGAGTGTACAATTAATGGAATAGGTGAAAGAGCAGGAAATGCTGCACTAGAAGAAGTAGTTATGGCAATTAAAACTAGAAACGATTTGATGCCATACAATACAGGAATTAAAACAGAATTAATTAGTAAGGCCTCTAAAATAGTTTCAAACGCAACCGGTTTTCCTGTTCAATTTAATAAAGCTATAGTTGGAAAAAATGCTTTTGCTCATGAGTCAGGAATTCATCAGGATGGAATGCTAAAAAATAGAGAAACTTATGAAATTATGACTCCAGAAAGTGTTGGAGTAAAGAAAACATCTTTAGTAATGGGCAAACATTCAGGACGACATGCTTTTAAAGATAAATTATCCGACTTAGGTTATTCAGATCTTACAGACGATATTATCCAAGCTGCATTTGGAAAATTTAAAGTTTTAGCTGATAAAAAGAAACATATTTATGATGAAGACATAGTTGCTTTAGTTGATGACAGTTTAATTGTAGATAATAAAATAAATGCAATTAATTTAAAATCGTTAAAAGTTTTTGCCGGAACAGGGGAACCACAAAAAGCTGAAATGACACTGGATGTCTATGGTGATATTAAGAATACTACTGAAACAGGAGATGGACCTGTTGATGCAATATTTAAATGCATAAAAAAACTATTCCCTCACGATGTTAAATTATCTCTTTATCAAGTACATGCAGTAACAGAAGGTACAGATGCTCAAGCGACTGTTAGTGTAAAAATTGAAGAAAATGATAGAACAACCGTAGGTCAATCAGCTGACACAGATACTTTAGTTGCATCAGCAAACGCATATTTAAATGCATTGAATAAAATGCTTATAAAACGTGAGAAAAGAGCACCTTCTCAAAATATAAAACATCAAAAAGTGAAAGGAATATAATTAATGTCAATGTTTGCCAATTTAAGAAAGTTTTGGAGCCAAGATATGGCAATCGATCTTGGAACAGCTAATACGTTAGTTGTTTTAAAAAGCAAAGGAGTAGTTCTAAACGAACCATCCGTTGTAGCAGTTGTCGATAACAAAGGAAAAAAATCAGTTTTGGCAGTAGGTGATGAAGCTAAAACAATGTTAGGAAGAACGCCGGGTAATATTCAAGCAATAAGACCTTTGAGAGATGGTGTGATTGCAGACTTTATTGTTACAGAGGAAATGATTAAACATTTTATTAAAAAAGTTCATAAAAAAACAATTGCAAATCCTAGAATTTTAATTTGTGTACCAACTGGATCAACACCAGTTGAAAGAAAAGCTATTCAAGATAGTGCACTTGCAGCCGGAGCAAGAAGAGTTCAGCTAATTGAGGAGCCAATTGCGGCTGCAATCGGAGCTGGCCTACCAATTCAAGAAGCAACAGGATCAATGGTTGTAGATATTGGTGGCGGCACAACAGAAATTGCTGTTATGTCATTAGGGGGTGTTGTTTACTCAGAATCTTTAAGAGTCGCAGGAGATGCAATGGATAATGCATTAAAAGATTATATGAGAGAAGAATACAATCTAATGATCGGAGATAGTACTGCAGAAAAAATTAAAAAAGATATTGGAACAGCAATTCCAACTAATAATAATACTTATGCAGTTAAAGGAAGAGATTTAAGATCAGGAACCCCTAAAGAGGTTAATATCTCAGAACAAGATACTTCAGAAGCTTTAAACCCGATACTTAAAGAAATAGTATCTGGAATAAAAAAAGCATTAGAAAATACACCCCCTGAATTATCAGCTGATTTAGTTGATATGGGTTTAACAATGACAGGAGGAGGATCACTTTTAAAAAATATAGATAAAAGATTCTCTAAAGAAACTGGATTACCGGTAAATATTGCTGACGATCCATTGTCATGTGTTGCAATAGGAACAGGAAAGGCGTTAGACGATCAAGAAATATTTTCTACTGTACTATCTGAGTATTAAATATTATGTCAACAGAATCGAGTAGAGATGACTTTATTATTGCTATTCGTTCAGCATTTTTAAAAAAAGGAAACAGACAAAAGTTTTCCTTATTTACACTATTAATTATATCTATTTTAGTTTTATCATTAGAATATTTTAAGACTGGCCCAGTTAATCAATTTAGGTCTATTACAAAAGATATAATATTTAGAGGTTCATATGTCGTATCTAGCCCATTTAAATATGTAAAAGACAAATACTACCTCTACCAAGATCATATGAGTATGTATGAAGAGTTTTTAGTTTTAAGAGATAAGGATCTTGATCTTGACTCACTTAGGAAAGAAGTTGATTTTTATAAATCAGAAAATGCTCTTTTAAAAAAATTGATAGAGGAAAGAGATCTCTTTTCTAAAGAGTATATGTTAACTAAGATTTTATTGGACAAACAAAGTCCTTATTTAAAGTCTTTAATAATTAACAAAGGTCAAAAAAATGGAGTTAAATTAGGATCAGCAGTTAAAGATCGATTATATTACATTGGAAAGGTTGTAAATGTTAACTTTTTGAGTTCTAGAGTATTACTGGCTAATGATCTTAATAGCAAAATCCCAATCATTATTGAGCCAAGTGGTATCAATGCAATACTCTCAGGAAATGGGAATGATCAGTATGCCGAGTTAGAGTACTTGCCAAAAGAAAACGAAATAAAAGAAAACGAAATTGTATATACCTCTGGATCAGATGGTACAATTCCAGCATCAATTCCTGTTGGAAAAATAGTTATTCAGGAAAATAAAAAATACGTGAAGTTTTTTAGCAATTTAAATCAACTTAATTATGTGCAGGTGAATAAGTAAAATGGCTAGAGGAGATATAAAAATTTATCAATACCTATTAAATGGTTTTCCAATTATTTTATTATTTTTCTTTGCTTTAACAGGCTACTCATTTTCATTTAATATTTTTAAAATTAATATATCTTTTAATTTTATTCACTTAATTGTTTTTTATTGGGTTTTAAGAAAGCCCGAAATGCTTGGTTATGGACTTATTTTTTTCGCAGGTGTTATTAATGATGTTGTACAAAACCTACCAATTGGAGTTTCATCAATAAATTATCTTTTACTCTGTGTTATTGCATCTTTTTTTAGGGCAAGAACTCTAGTTCCTAATTTAATTTATGATTGGATACTATTTTTTATCGCATTATTAATTATTAGCTCAATTCATTTTACAGTATTAGCAATTTTCTTTGATGGAAATATTAGTTATGGGGCTTTAATGTCAACAGCTTTTTTTTCATTTTTAATTTATCCAGCAGTGGCAAAAATATTTAATCAAATTTACTTACTAGGTTTAAAACAAGAAAATGTTGAATAGAGGAAGAAACATCGAAAAGGGTAGAGTTATAACAAGGAGGATGTTTATTCTGGCTGCTGCAAAAATATTACTTTTTGCCGGTATATCATCAAGGTTATATAATTTACAAATTTCTGATAGAGAAAAGTATGAAATTTTATCTGATAAAAATAGGATACGTGAATGGAAAACTCCTCCTCAGAGAGGTATAATTGTAGATAATTTTAATAAAGTACTAGCAAGTAACGATAGAGTGTTTCAGCTACACTTAATATTAGATGAAATTAACGATTTTGATGTAACAATATTCAAAATTAAAAATTTAATTGGTTTAGATCAGTTTCAAATTAAAAAATTATATAAAAAAAAGGAGAGATTAAAACCTTGGGATACATTAGTAGTTTCAGATAATTTAACTTGGGAACAATTTTCAAAAATTAATCTATATTTACATGAATTAGAAGGTGCAAAACCTGTATTATCGACATCTAGGTTTTATCCCTATGCAAATGACTTGGTACATATAGTTGGTTATGTTGGTGATGCTAGTCCAAAAGATCTTGAAAAACCTGAGATAAAAGAAAATTTTGTTCCAGGTCTAAAAGTTGGAAAATATGGAATAGAAAATTCACAAGAAAAAATGTTAATAGGTAATTACGGTATTAAAAGATACGAAGTTAATGCATCTGGAAAAAGAATAAGCCAAATAGATTACATTAAAGAAAGACAGGGTAATAAAGTTAATTTAACTATAGATATTGAAATTCAAAAATATGCCCAAGAGCTGCTTAAAGAAAAAGCAGGCTCAATATGCGCAATGGATATATATACCGGAGAGGTAGTTGCAATGGCATCATCCCCAACCTATGATCCAAATAAATTTACTCACGGAATTAATCAGAAAGATTGGAAAGAAATAAAAAATAATCCTTTAAAACCCCTGATAAATAAGTCTATTGCTGGACTTTATTCACCTGGATCTACTTTTAAGCCATTAGTTGCTCTTGCAGCTCTAGAATATGGAATATTAGATCCTAATAAAACAATAAGATGCAAGGGTCATAAGCATCCTTATGAACTATATGGAGTAAAATATCACTGTTGGAAAAAAGAAGGTCATGGATACATGAAGCTCAGAAATGCCATCAAACAATCTTGCGATATATACTTTTATGAAATGGCAAGATTACTTGGAGTTGACAGATTATCAATAATTGCAAAAAGATATGGTCTTGGGACTAATGTGCTAGGAGATCTTTATAACGATGAAAAAAAAGGATTAGTTCCGGATACTAAATGGAAGAAACGTGCATTAGAACAAAGTTGGTATTTAGGTGAGACTGTAATTAACGGTATTGGGCAAGGCTATATTCAGACCACACCACTTCAACTTTGTCTAATGACTGCACAAATTGCAAATGGAGGATATAAAATAAAACCTCATATCATAAAAGATGACTCTATAAATTATAAGGATATATTAAATAAGATTAAATTAGATCAATCTAATTTTCCTTTACATGAAAGAAATTATTTAGATGACATTAATGTTGAATATTATCAGAGAATGTATCACAAGAAGTCTAATATTAATTTTGTATTAGATGCAATGTTCGGTTCTACAAACGAGCAGTATGGAACTTCATATAAATCTCGATACGATGATCCCAAATATCAATTTGCAGGCAAAACTGGAACATCACAGGTAAGAAGAATAACTGATCTTGATAGAGAACTAGATTTAGATACTGATCAAATTGAATACAAAAAAAGAGATCATGCATTGTATGTTGCTTTTGCGCCATATAAGGATCCACGATATGCAATAAGTGTTATTATTGAACATGGAGGCTCAGGAAGTAAAGCAGCAGCGCCACTTGCAAGTAAATTAATAAAAAGAATTATTGATAGACATAAATTAAGAGAACAATTTAATAATGGAAATACAAGTTTAGCATAATGTTGAGGGAAAGAATACAAGCAAGCAATTATAGTTTTTTAGATAAATTAAGATCAATTGATTATTTATTAATATTATTAATCATTGCTATAGGTTCAATTAGTGTCTTTGCGATTTACTCTACAGAGGGAGGAAAATTTTCATTTTATACAAAAAATCATATAATTAGATTATCAGTATTTTTTAGTTTATTTTTACTTTTATCTTTTGTGAGAGTCTCAACCTGGTATAAAAATGCTTACTTATTCTATTTTGTTGGGTTACTTTTATTAATAACTGTTTTATTTTTTGGAATTTCAGCATCAGGA
The DNA here is from genome assembly GCA_902618565.1 of uncultured Pelagibacteraceae bacterium. GTDB lineage: Bacteria > Pseudomonadota > Alphaproteobacteria > Pelagibacterales > Pelagibacteraceae > Pelagibacter. Next base: position 57,860 of record CACNAX010000004.1, on the reverse strand, counting down.
GCTAAAAGGTGGATAAACTTATACTTTTTAAATTTACAGCCATCAGAGTTAATGAAGATTGCTGTGATAATATGTTTTGCAAGATATTATCATAGAATTCAAAGCTCAGATATTCAAAGCTATAAGTTTTTAATTCAACCAATCATACTATTAATAATTCCTTGCTATCTTGTTATCCAGCAGCCTGATTTAGGTACTTCAATTTTAATTGCAGGAAGTGGTATTGCTATAATTTGGTTGGCAGGTCTTAATATCAAATATTTTGTTTACTCAGGATTGTTGTTATTAGTCTCATTACCTTTTGCTATATCCATTTTAAAACCTTACCAAAAATCAAGAATTTTAACTTTTTTTAATCCTGACAGAGATCCTTTGGGAGCTGGATATCAAATAATTCAATCTAAAATAGCTATTGGATCTGGTGGTTTTTTTGGAAAAGGATACTTAAAAGGAACTCAAAGCTATCTAGAATTTTTACCTGAAAAACATACTGACTTTATATTTACGCTTTTTTCTGAAGAATTTGGGTTTCTTGGGTCAATTATACTTTTATTGTTATACATACTATTAATTTATAGAATAATAAATGTTGGACTAGTCTCAAGGAGCTTCTTTGCAAAATTATATTGCTTTGGTTTTGCTACAGCAATTTTTTTATATGTATTTGTTAATATAGCAATGGTCTTAGGTATGCTACCAATTGTTGGTGCGCCATTACCTATAATGTCTTATGGTGGATCATCCTTATTATCTATTATGTTGGGATTAAGTATTGTTATGAGTTGTAAAATATATAATCAAGAGCAAATTTCAGCTTATTAGTTATTTTCCATCTATAGCAACAATTGTTAAATCATCTTTTTGTACATGACCTGCTCCTAAAATATCATCTATCATTGTTTTTAATCTCTCATTAATTGCAGTTGATTGATATTTTTTAATATAATTTTCAAAGCCTTCCGATCCTAACATTTCCCCATTTGGATTTTTTATCTCTGTAATTCCATCTGTAAAAATATACATTGAGCTATTTTCGAAAGGAATGGTGTGCTCAGGATATTTCGTTTTAGGCATTATACCCAAAGGAGGCCCAGCTTCAGAAAAATTACTAAAAGTTCCATCAGCTGATAAAATTAATGGAGGTTCGTGGCCAGCGCTTGAAAGCAGCAACTCTTTTTTATTTGAGTCGTATATTCCAATTAACATAGTAACAAACATACCTCTTGATATAGTTTCACATATTTCATTATTTAATTGAAACAATAAATCAGATGCAGAAAAATTTGTTTTACTTAAGCATCTATACAAACTAGATGCTTTAGACATTAAGAGCGATGACTTTATCCCTTTTCCAGACACATCTGCAACCCCAAATCCATATTTTCCATCCCCTAAATCAGAAAAATTATAAAAGTCGCCCGAAACAACTTTTGCTGGTATATTGATTCCTGAAATAGGAAAGTCTTTCTCTTTATTTTTAGATAATAAAGATCTTTGAATTTCTCCAACGATTTCTACTTCTTTTTGTATTTTATTTTTTTCGACCATTTCTTTAGCCATCTTTGCATTTCTAATAGCTAAAGCAGCTGGTGCAGAGAGAGTTTCTAAAAGCTTTCTATCATCCTCAATAAACAATTTATCATCAGTTTTTTTATTTAAACAGTGGATTACACCAATACATTCATTTGCAGCAATTAAAGGAGAACATAAAACTGAGTAGGTTGTAAAATTTGTTTTATTATCGAGGTCAAAATAAAATTCCGCTATTTCACGTACATCTTTTCTTACGTTACCAACACGGATACACTTTCTTTGTTCGACAGCTTTACCCATAACTCCATCTTTTAAATCTAGCTCATACTCATCTAAATAATCTTGATGTAGAGATGCGATACATTCAAACTTTTTCTTTTCTTCATTAATTAAAAATATATTCGCAGCTTGCGCATTAAGTCTTGCAATAATAACTCTAAGTGCATTCATTAGGGTATCATTCAAATCTAGAGATAAAGCGAAATCCTGATTCATTTTTGTGACCAGTTCTAGATCCACATTAACTTGTGAAACTTCTTTTTCTGGCTCGATAGGTTTTTTTGACTTAAAAAAGATCATTTATTTACTAGCAATTTAAACAATTTTTGATAAATTTTTCAACAATGGAGATTATCGTCTATACGCCAAATTTATATATTCATCTTCAAGATGCCGTGTTACTGGTACAATATGTAATCGACGGATTAATTCACATTTCATCAAACATTAAATTATAATCAAATTTAAGTGGACTTTATATTCGTAATAGTTTTTGGAGGACTATGGGGTAGCTTTGCAAATGTTTGCATATATAGGTTTCCAAAAAATGAAGGTATCGTAACTGGAAGATCGTTTTGTCCGAATTGTAAAACAAAGATCAATTGGTATGATAATATTCCTCTAATTTCCTATCTTGCTCTTGGAGGAAAGTGCAGGAACTGTAAAAAAAAAATTTCTACTCAATACTTTATTGTAGAAACATTAAGTATAATTCTATTTACTTCAATTTATTATAAATTTGGTGTTACACTCACCACTTTATATTTAATTATACTTTCATTATCTTTTTTAATTATTTTTTTTATAGATCTTAAACATTTTATAATTCCAAATATTTTAACCTTTTCTTTAATGATAATAGGTTTTATAAAATCTTTTGATCCAAATTTAGACACAATGTTCCCTAATTATATAAACTCTTTAATTGGAGGAATTTTTGGTTATGGAATTATATGGTTGATCATATTTATTTATAAGGTTATTAGAAAAAAAGAAGGGATGGGCTTAGGTGATGCCAAGTTATTTGGAGCAATTGGATTTTGGTTTGGATGGGTATCTATTCCTTTTATAATATTTTTGTCTTCTATAACTGCACTTATTCATGTTATTCCTAGTTTATTAAATAGATCAAAAAATATATCTTCACAAATTCCTTTTGGTCCGTATATCATTTTAGCCACATTGATATATGTTATTTTTGAAAGTAATATTAAATCTTTAATATTTTAAGGTAATATCAAAATGATATTTAATGAAATAATAGCTAACACATCAAAAATTATAATTTCTAATGTAGATAAAGTTAAATTGACATTGGCTGCAATAGTTTCTGAAGGAAGTATTTTAATTGAAGACTATCCAGGATCAGGTAAAACTACATTTGCAAAAGCTATTACTCAAAATCTTGGTCTTAACTTTAAAAGGATACAGTTTACATCTGATTTATTACCCAGTGATATTCTTGGATTTAATATTCTTTCAGATGGGAAGTTAAATTTTCAACAAGGTCCAATTTTTACAAATATAGTTTTAGCTGATGAACTTAATCGTGGAAGTCCCAAATCGCAAAGTGCCTTCCTAGAGGCAATGGAAGAAAAAAATGTTTCTATAGATGGTGAAAGTTATAAACTGCCAGAACCATTTTTTGTTATTGCTACTCAAAATCCTATGGATTCTTCAGGCACAAGTTCTTTACCAGATTCACAGCTTGATAGATTTATGATTTCATTTTCTTTATCTGATCTAAATGAAAACGATAAAATTTTGATGTTAAAAAATACAAGTAAATTAAATGGTGCTTCATCAAAAGCTGTTGATTGGGAGACAATTAAACAAAAAAAAGATCAGCTAACCATAAAAGATGAAATTTTTAAATATGTTGTTGAAATAGAGCAAGTAATTCAAACTCTTGATCAAAAAATTTATATTTCTGCAAGATGTTTAAAGCAAATCTTGGATTTAGCTAAGGGTTGGGCAATTATTCATGAAAAAGATTATGTAACTCATCAAGATATCAAGGAAACTCTGCCTTACATATTAAGACATAGAATTAAATTTCTTAACCAGGAGGATAAGATGACCTTCATAAATGAGGAAATACTTCAAAAAATAAAAATAACTAATGGTTAATCAGCTAGTACAGAGATTAACGAACTTAGACTTTAAGCATTTAATTAATCTAAATAAAAAACTTAAAATTTACATATATCCCAATCTTCAAGGATTATTATTGGGATTGTTTGTATTTTTTTGCTTTTTAATATCTGTATTTTATGAAAATAACTCAGGACTTCTTATTTCAATTGTTATTTTCTTTATTTTCTTTGTTTCAATTTTTGTCTCACATCAAAATATTAATAATTTAAGAATAAACTTTCTAACTGAATACTTAGTTGAATCAAATAAAACGGAACTTATAAACTTTAAGATTATTAATGATACAAAAGAGAAAAAATTAAATATCGATTTACAGATCAATAAATCAATAATAGGAAATTTTAATTTATCAACTAAAATAAAAGAATTTAATATAAAATATAAAAACGACAAAAGAGGTGTCTATTCTTTAAATAAAATAATTTTAAAATCGATTTATCCATTTGGAATAATAAGGACAAAAATAAATTATCAACCTTTTAGTAAAGTATATGTATTTCCACAAAAATTAATTCCTAATCAAGAATTATTACAAGAATTTAAAATTCACCAAAATAATAATTCTGATGAATTTGACGGTATAGATGAATACAAAAAAGGAGATAGTTACTCAAAAATCGCTTGGAAAAAATCAATTATTGGAGATAAAAAATTTGTAAAAGAATTTAAGTCTTTTAAAAGCTCAAAAAAATCAATCCTAGATTTAAATAAATACAGTCATATAGAATTTGAGAAATTATTAAGTTACTCAGTATTTATTTTAGATTATTATTTCACAAAAAGTCTAAATTTAACCTTTAAACACAAAGATAGTGTGTTCCATTTAAACGAAAATAAAAACTCTCTAAATAAAATTTTAAAGTATATTTCAAATGTTAAAAATTAAATCGCAAAATATTAGTCTTCTTACTTATATTATATTATTTTTTTGCTTAGTTTCGTTGTCTACAGATTTAATATTAACTAATAAAATATTTTGGGGCACTTTATTTATTTTAAGTTTTATTTTTTCAAAAATACACTTTAAGTTCAAGTCCATAGCAGTTGGAGTATTTGCTTTGGGAGCTTTATATATTCAATTGATTTTCAATCAATATGTTTTGTCCGAAGATTTTTTTCTAAACTGCCTTGGAGTTTTGCTAATAATAAAGTTCTCAGAACTTAAAAATAAAAATAATCTTTTGTCATTTAATTTAATCTCTATGATTATTGCTGTAGCAAGTTTAGTTAAGGGACAAGATATACTAAGTACATTAAACTCGTTTCTAATCCTAATACTTTTAGTTGTTAACATGTATCTTATTCAACAAAAGGAAATTCTCGATTTCAGTTTAAAAAATATTTTAAAATATTTAGGATTTGCTCTTAGTATATTTCCGATTATTATTATTTTTTATCTTGTATTTCCTAGGGCAGAGGTAAATTTCAGATTATTTGATACATCTACAAGCTCAGTAGGTATTCCAGATAGCATAGATCTTGGTTCATTCAGCCAGTTTTCGAACTCAGATGAAGAAGTTTTTACTTTAATAAATAACAATTTTAAGAAGGAGGATCTTTATTTTAGGGTCAAAATCTTTGATTATATGGAAAAAGATCAATCTTGGAGACCTTCCTCAAGTTACTATCTTTTTAGTGAATTTAAAAATTCTTTGAGAATAAATAGTAATGAAGATTTAAATAAAAATTATCAGATTATTTTAGAACCATATAAAAAAAAATGGATTCCAAGTTTAAAAAACTCAAAATTAATCACTAATGATATTCAAATTACAAAAGATTATTTTAACCAGTCTTTTGTAAGTAGGGAACTAATTGACAGAAAGAAGAAATTAATTTTTAAAATGAATAAATCTGATTATTCTTTGGATAACCCACTAAAAAATTATTATACTTTGTTACCAGAAAATGTATCCCCAAAAATAAAAGAATGGGTAAATAAAAATAATGTAAGTACTAAAGAAGAATTTATCGAAAAAATTTATAAAAGATTTTCTGATGGATCATATTTTTACAACCTTAGTCCTCAGATAAACTCAAATAATAAATATGAAAACTTTTTCTTTAATTCTAAAGAAGGATACTGCGAATATTATGCAGGAATGTTTGTCTTACTTACAAGATTAGCACAAATTCCAAGTCGGATAGTGACAGGTTACTATGGTGGAGATTTAAATGAGATAGGGAATTTTTTCCAATTTAAACAAAAAGATACGCATGCTTGGGCAGAAGTTTGGTTTGATGAAAAAGGGTGGGTTAGAATTGATCCAACTAGGGCAATACCTAATTCTAATATTAGAAACTCATTAAATAATTATTTCGTAAACAATGATAAATCTTCAAGCACGATATTTTCTAATAATTTTTTCAAAATAATGAATTTTTATTTTAACTATGTTGATTTTGTATGGACACAACATTTACTATCATATGATGATAACGAAAGAAAAAATTTTATAAAAGAATTACTAAATTTAAATTTTTCAAAAATCATTGTTTGGATATTCGTACCAATATTATTATTTGTAAGCATAAAATTATTATATAATTTCAATTCAACTAATTTGATGAGGCTAAAATTAGCTTTCATTCTTCTAGGAAAGAAAAGAAAACTTCAAATAAAAAATTCGGATACTATCCAAGAGATTTATCTTAAACTTATGGAAAAAGATAAAACAAAATACCAAAATTTTTTTAAATTTTACGAGAAGCAGATCTACTCAAATAACCAAATAAGTTTTACAAAAGTTTTAAAGTTAGTTTTTTAGCAAAAGATTTCTTTCAGTCTTGAATTTATTATTTTCTTTGATCAATTGAATAATCATTTCTTTCATTACTCTATTTTCTTCAACCACTCTACCAGTTATCTCAGCCAATCTCTCATTTTCTCTAGCTAATTGTAATTGATCAAATAATTTTTCTAGTTCTGGATCAATAGGTAGACCCTCTATTTTTTTGCTAATATTATTTTGAATTACTTTCGTTAATGAAATACTTACTTGGCTGTCTTTAAGTCCATTTTGTTCATTAAACTCTAGATTAAAGTTTAGGCCGAAATTATCAGTATTTTTGCTAATATTTAAACCAGCTTTTACTGCTAAATCATCATCCAAATAATGGGCCATGTCTTTCCTTTCACCGTCTGCAACAATGTCAATTTTTTCACTCAAAGTTTGATTTAAAGATAGGCCTGTATATGGCTTAAGAACGAAGCCATTTTCAAAAGATTTTGAATACTCAACGTTAAATCCACCTGATAATACTTGATCCACAGCATCATCAACAGAAAGATCCCCATCTGTAAAAGATGTTAGATAAGTTGGAAGTCTTCTAAGACCATATTTACCATCCACTTCAATATTTAAACTTTGACTATCATCAATTTCTATTTCTTTAGATGCTTTATAATTTACAGCAGCAAACTGACCTAGATTTTCTTTTGAAATAGTTTGTTGTGTTTCAGTTTCAAGATCTAAATATTTATTTTGAGTTAACCCAAAAATTGAAACTACAGAAAATTTAAATTTCTCGTAATCAATATCTTTTTTTAAACCGATAGCTAAATTTTCACTATCTAAAGCTTCTCCATTATTAAATTTAGCTTGCTGAGATGAATAACTTAAGAACGGTGTAAAATTATCATTTTCAATTTCAAAGTCCCCCGTTACACCACTTGTTTCACTTTTATAAATATTATCTCTTTTTTTAACAGAGTAATATCCACTAGATTTTTTTTCTTCTGAAACCGAATTGAAAATATCATTTAAATTAGATAAAAATATTTCAGATCGATATTTTTTATTATGGCTATCAATATCTAAATCTTCACCATAAATTCTTAAATATCCATTTGTTTCAGAATTATCTCCATCTGGATTTAAATTTGAGTCTAGAATTTCATAAGTATCATTCCCACATAAATTGTTGATTACCCTCATATTTTGTTTCTCATGAATTTCTATGGTCTGATCTCTTGAAATACTACAATCTAACGTAAAGTCGAAAAATGTTACACCGGTTGTTCCGTTTTGATCACTAAGTAGAATTTTACCATCATAATGTCCTTCTCCTTTTGTTATTAAATTAAATCCCGAAGTTACATTGTCATCATCGCTAACATATATTGAATTTCTATTATTATGAGTTGTGCCAGCAATTAAACCAGAATTAATAATTGTAGCATTATTGAATGAACCATGAGATTTACCAAGTCTAATCCCATGTCTTAAACTTGTAATAGTTCCAGTGTTTGTTATTGTTGCATCTGTTCCATTGGTAAGGTAAATGGCAGGAGAAGTATTCAAATTTGCAGAAATAGTACCACTGTTTGTAATGGTTATATCGTCAGTTGTTAGACCTTGTATAGCAGTATTTCCACCATGAATAGTTCCACTATTAACAATCTCAGTGTTATCTGTTTTCTGAACTAAAACAGCAATACCACTGCTAGCATTTTCATTTTGAGCTGTATTTATTGTACCTGAATTAGTAATTTTATTTGTACCAGGGGCGTTTTTCATATTTATGGTATCACCCGTTGCACTTATCAAACCATGGTTGATTACGGTTGTATTTGATGCACCAACACCATTATTTGCTCTTACTGCTTTAGATCCACTAAATACTATTGAACCAGTTGACTTAACAGTCAAGGTTTCACTTGTTCCACAAGTTTGCACATCAGTTAGCGCAGTAGTTACAGTTTTAAGACAAGTAGCATGACCTAAAGAGCTAAATAAAAAGAATAAAATTAAGCTGAGGTATATTTTTTTCATTACACCTTTTTATTAATTTTCTCTCCAAGACTTTCTGTAAGTTTGAACCTCACCAGTAGCAGCATCTAATGTAACAAGGTCAGCAACTGCTCCTAACGATTTACCAGATATATTTGCAAAAATTTTGCCAGCGAAAAGTACAATTTCTGATAAGACCCCTTTACCAACAAATCTACATAAAGTTTTTTGTTGTTCTGTTCTTTTAGATTCTAATCCAATAAACGAGTCATGTGTTCCGCATTCATCATCAGTTACACAAATCAATGCATCTCCCAAGTCACATTTGTTTTGAGATACAGATGGTCTATAAACTGGGAAGTAAACCATACCATTGTTTACTTTTGGTTGAGCAGTAACTTTAGCAAAATCTTTTAATACAACATACCAACCTCTGTCTTTGTCTGTCACTCTACAAGAAGTTCCGCTTCTATCATTTGATGTATTTTGACATTTTGTAATATCATCTGCATTTTTTGGAGTTGCGATAGATTTATAGAATGGATAATCTGGATCTTTTATTCCAATCATTAAGTTATTTGTTCCTTTTACTCTTGCATTCAATCTTTGAGCATCCCCAGTTCCAGCGTACAACCATAAATTATTTGTTGTTCCACCAATTGAAGCATCTAATGGTTTATACATGTATCTACCATTTGATTTAGTTGCTCCTGCTTTAAATAATGTTGTTATGTCATACATTTTTATAGGTACATTTTGAGGATCTGTACTCATATTTGTTAAATTTAATTTACTAATTTTACCTTCTAAATCAGACAAGTATACAAGTGCTCCCGCAAAGTCAGCACCCCTTGCTTTATCTGGAGTAATAACTGTTAATGATGCGGGAACAGAATTATCAATATCGCTTGCAGTAGTATCTTCTACTGTAATTGTCTTTATTAATTGTCCAAACTTATCTTTTGATTGCAGATCAATAACAAATACATTACTACCAGCTCCTGAGAATTGAGCACCAAAACCTCCACCCATTACAGCGACTGATATATCGTCATCTCTGACATTGTCTCCAGCACCAGCATTAGGTAGTCTAAATATTCTTGGATCTGACCATGTTTCTCCAAGAGTACTGTAGTCCCATTCAGGGTCTGTTACAACTCCAGTACCAACTGCTCCTTGTTTTATATTCACTCCTATCGGTGAGTTGTCTCTTTGAGTTTTGGACTCATCAGCATCAAATTTCATTTTTTTGTTGAAATTAATTTGAGTGTTTCCAGATGTATCATAGCTAATTGTAATGCTATTTGTTATATCAACTCCATCTTCAAGAACTGATAGCATACTTTTAGTTAGACTTTTTACTGGTAAAGTCCATTTTGTGCTTTCGTAACAATACTTAGTTTGTGTATCATCGCAAGTTTGCTTACTTGCTACTTCATTATCTTTATCTGGAGCATAAACGTTACCTACTTCTTGCGCCTCTATAAATTCACTTAGAGGATAAGATGTACCTATATAATCATATACAAAAACATTATTTGCATGATCCATTCTGTACACCTGATTATTAATCATATCATTATATATTGAGACTAAATGCTCTGGTTTTGCAGGATCAGTCACGTCTAATACAGAGAAACCACTACCTCCTCTTCCATAAGGTACAAACAATACGGTATGCCAATTTGCAGATGTATCATGTGGACTTTGAAAGAAAATATCATGTTGAACGGGAGATCCATCAACACCATAAATTGCATTTGAACCTCCTTTGTTTGGATTAATTTCATTTAAGTTAGTATTCATTATTGTAGGTAATCTTGATGCTATAAATGGTGGCACAAATCCCCACAATTCTACTCCTGAGCCTGCATCTAAAGCATGCAAAACTCCACTATTTGATCCAGCATAAATTACAGGTTTTCTCAATCTCTGAGATTCTGCCCAACTATCATATCCCTTAGTTGATCTCCAATAAGCCTCTTGATTTTCACTTGTAAAAGCTGTTTCTGCAGTTGGTGGTCCTACAACAACTAATTGTGAATGGTAAACATCTCCCATTGGCTTAGCTCTTGTTTCTGTCAGATTACAATCTGCATCATAATCAAAATAATCTGTCCCTCTTATAAAATTAATTAAGCCTTTTAAATCATCATCTGTTCCATCTGCTACACCACTTGTGTTTGCACATCTTTTATTATTTATAGAATTATCAGTATTTTTAGTTTTTCTGTGATAGTCCTGAATATCAAACCCTTTTAGAGTTAAGATACTTTCAATCGCTGAAGAATTACTTTCTACCCAATTGTTATAATTTGTCGAATAATCCGTTCCAGGAATTGGACTCCATATCTTTCTATTCCCTGGTTTAGGCAGTACATCAACAGCTGACCAGTTACCTTTATCTTTTGTATCAAGATTTCCTTTTTTATCTATTTTTGTTCTCTTAATAGTTCCAGTCCATTCTTTATTTTGAGCATAATCAAACTGCGCTTGATACAATGATCCATCAGAGTTTAATGTTGCGGTAATAGCAGGCGCTGTGAAAGATAACTTAGATGCAATTATTTGAGAAACAGCAGCAGCTAGTTGAGTTTTGAGTGACTCTGCTGTTGGAGCAACAATAGCTTTTGTTGTTCCTCCTGCTACAGCTAGTTCGTTAAAGTACCTCATTCCTCTATTGCTAATTCCTGTTCCAAAAGCAATTGCGAATGTGGGTATCTTATAATTATTAAATAAGTTTTTTGCCATAGCCACAGCTTTTGAGTGATTGTACCAATCACCATCTCCAATAACGAGGACATAACTTTTTTGACAAGGTGAATTTTTATCAATTGGGCTTAAACTTCCATGAAGATAATAGTCTTGAGCTATTTTCATAAATGTATAGGCATCAGTTCCACCTCTTGCATTTACTGATGAAATAATTTTATTAATTTGTGCAGCTCCATCATTATGAACTCTTACTTTTAAACAGTTTTGGGTATCACAAGGTTTTGCTCTACCTGTGGTTATATCCCCTGACCATGAACTAAAACCTGGTGGCCATGCTTTCGATGACCATGAACTTGACCAATAACCAAAGCCAAAATTTACACCTGATGTTAAATTGGAGTCTGTGACCACTGCTTTTATGGCTTTATGTGCTGCTGCCATTCTTGTAGTAGCAGCATATCCACCAATAGACTTTATATATGTTCCATTTTCATCAAAGACCTGAACTTTTTTTGCATTATATCCATAGGTAATAATCCTATCATTGCTATGATCATAACTAATTCCAAAAGGATAATAAAAAAATGTATTACTTGCAGTTGAAACACCCATGTATCGGTATCTGCCTTTGTCCCAATTTAATGTGTATCCAGTTCTTGACGAGTTAACAGTTATTTTACGCATCTTATTATAGCTACGAGCCATAATATAAAGCACATCATTTGTGTTAGGGTCTGCTTCCATTCCATAAACAAAGCCCGAATTACTATCTCTAAAATATTTAGCTCTTCCTGAAGGACACAAAGTGCCTCCAACACTAGTTAAAGGAGCACTATAAAGATAACGACTATAGTGACTGTAAAGAGTATTGTTACTTCCTGCAATAGCATATGTATATCTCCATTCATTATGGAAATTACAACGTCTTCCACTATTAGTGTTCAGGTTCATTGAATACAAACCACTGTTGGAAGTGGTAAATAAATAATTTTGATAAACTGTTACACCTCTAGGATAAGTGCCAGTAGCTAAACTTCCTAAACAAGCACCATCTGAAAGTCTAATCTTTCTAATTCTATGGTCATAATAACTTGCCACATACATGACCCCGTTATAAACATCTGCACTGTAAGGATAGTAAGTTCGACATGACCCACTCATACCAACTCTTCCATTTGAACCCCAAGAAGTATCAGTTTTACCAGTAGTATAATCTATTTTTCTAACCCCATATCTTGAAAATTGTGCAATATAAATATTTCCTGAACTGTCCGTAACACCATCAAACATTCTATTGATTGATTGTGCGTTACTCATTCTCCAACCCATACTTCCAGATTTATCTAAAAGAATTAATAAGTTGGAAGGAACATCAGCTTGTGTTCCAGTGCCTGGCGGCAATAATTTTGCATGTAAGTTTGATGCAAAAAAAGAAAAGAACAGTATTAGGCTGGATATAAAAATTTTAAATTTCATTAATTTTGAGACTCACTTTTCGCCATCTCTTCTTCAAGTTGATTATAGAAAATTCCAAGTAACTCATCATATTTTTTGTTAGAAAGATACATTTGCTCTTCAATAAATCCAAGATCATCCAAAATTCTTTGGTAAACTATAAACTGCTTTGTTTTTTCAAATACTTCATATCCAAGATATGAGGTTGGAGTTTGACCTGTATCAAAGTCACCATAATTTCTTTTTACATATTTCATTATAGTTAATTTTTCAGATTTTTTTGTGTCGCTTTCAGTATTTAAACTAATTAAATTAACCGCAGCTAGTTTGTCGTTTAAAAATCTATACTCAATAGCAACATCTTTTAACCTGTGGTTTGGGCAGACTTCATCAGCAACAGCAATGACCATGCTCAATTCATCTTCTCCAAAATTTTCTAGTGGCATTGCTGGGCCATATTTATCCTGTATTTTTGAGATATCCTCACCAAAGTCCAAATCAAATTTACAAGCTGCGTTTGCATGAATTGAGAAAAGAAATATGAAGGTTATTAAAATAATTTTTTTCATAAACGTATATATTATCTTATTTTATTCATATTTTATTAGTTAATAAAACCTTAATTTTTAGGTAAAACTACCACACTTTCTAACGAAACTATCATTCTATCTTTTTCTTTTTCAGCTCCATAAATACCACAACCATAAACTCTGTAAGCAATACCATTCTTTGAAGCATCAGATGCCGTTAATTTAATGCTGGATCCGATTGCTTGTGTACTTGCAGCACCAATTCTCTCAATAAAGTACTCATAATAATAACTTTTCATTCTAACTGCTTCCTCTTTTTCAAAATCTTTACCTTTATTTCTAAAAGTATTTTCAAGAATTACTCCAAGATTAAAACTGTGAGCCACTTCTTTTTTCGTGGTTTCATTCTTTATAACTCTCATCCTTTTTTTGTCGTCTGGATTATCTCTATCAATATCTCTATAGCTTTTAAAACAAGATGTGCCTGTATTTATAAATTTTCGATCAATTGTTGATGTAAATTTATATTTAGAACCTGGATTATAGTTTTGCGCACTCATAGTTCCTAAAAAAGGAGAGGTATGATCTTCTGGTAAATTTGCTTTCGAAGTATCTCTAGCGCTTTTTCCATCCCATGGTCCACTTTTCTCATTTAAAATATATTTTTCTCCTTCTAACAGAGCCATCTCTGCAGCATAAAATGTTTGTTGATATTGATCACTGTTATTATTGCTTTGATGGTCACCTGATGAAATTAATATCAATGCTCCACCCATTAATGACATTGCCAATAGCAAAACTAATGACAAAACCATTGCAAATCCTTTTTCTGATTTTCTAATTATCATAGTCCCATATTTCTTGTGTGTGCTGATACGACTAAAGCTTCTCTTAAAAACTTATCTGTGAATTTCTTATTAGATTTTTGACCTAAAAGTCTAAATGGTCTTTCATTCTCTTTTCTAAAAAACTCGCCCTGAGATCTTAAAGATACCATTATATCAACAACTTTAATCTTGTTGCTATCGCTAAGTGTTTTAGGAATTGGATTCATTACTTTACCCTTACTATCAATTGGAATAAAAATTAATTCTTGAACGTAATCAACCACCAATTCATCTTTATAAAGCAAGTCATCAGTTGATTGTGTTGGTGCCGTCCAGCTAGATCCATTCCATTCATATTTTGATTTATAAATGGCATATGCATTAATTTTTTTGTTAGTTTTCTTGTCTACAATATTTGATGCTTTACACTCGTAAACGACTTTGTATGTTTTATATAAAAAAACTGGTGGTTTAGCATTAAGATTTTTAGGATCTCTAATTCTATCACCGTAAGTTATTTCAATTTTATCACAACCGCTACCTGGAGCTTTAGTAATTAAAATTGGAACGTAATTTGTTGGGGTTTTACTGACATCATCAAAATATCTAAAACCTGCAATTCTTATATCTCTCACTAACATTCCAATCATATCTCTTCCTGTCTGACTAATTTTTGCTCTATCAATTACTTGTGAATAACTATTATTAACTGCGTTATAAGATGTAAACATAGCAGCCATCATTATCATTGAAATCACAACCCCGATAAGAATTTCAATTAGCGTTACTCCAGTTTCTGAATTAAATTTTTTCATCAGTTCATTTGGAAATATAAATATTTTTTCTTTTGAACAGTTTTACCTTTCGTATCTGTCCCTGTAGTTGGCATTAATATTTCCATTCTGCCAATATAAGTTTTGTCCCAAATATCATCATTACGATAATCACAGTTTGGTCTACTCTTCCCATTTTCTTTTACGTTATTTCTACAAATCTCATAAACTTTTAATTTTTTTATGTCATTGGTAAGTGTTGAACCAATACTTGTAGGTTGGCATTTAATTCTGTCGCTTGATACTCTCAAATTCCACTTTTGTGTTTTATTATCAATAGCAATATCTGCGTCCTTATAAGGATTACCAGTTATATTATTTCTTTTTCTGCATTCTGCATTTTGCCAAGCGTAATCATTCTTATCTGTTAAGTTAGCTAGATGTTCATAAAGTTTATCATCACCTTTTTTTGAATTTGCATCTCCAATTAAATCTTCTGCTATCATAGCAGTGATATAATTAGATTTTGTTCTTTCCCCAGAAACATCAATTGATCTAACTGAATAATTGACCATCTGAAAAACCGCTATAAAACCTATTCCAACAATAGCCGTTGCAACTAAAGCCTCTAAAAGCGTTAAACCCTTTTCTTTTAATTTACTGTCTATTCCAATCACTTCCATTCCATTTAAATTTACTTACATTACCAAATCTTGACCATTTTACTAAATAGGCTGGTTTTTCAAGAGCCTTTCCTTTTATAGGACATTTATTTCCATTTTTTTTTGCGTTCTCATAAGTGCAAATAACAATGTAATTAGGAGTAGCGCTTCCTTCAATAACAACGTTAATGTTACTTCCTTTTGAAAGAGCATTGGTTGCTTTATAATAATTTCCTCCTTTACCAAAACATATTGCTGATGTTAATAGAAAATGAACTGCAATTTTAGACTCGCCAATTACATTTTCCTCAGGATTGAAAATTTCGTAATACTCACTAAATCTTGTTCCTTCAATATTTTTACGTGGTTTACCAAAATCATCCCAATAACCTGATGAGGATACTGGACAATTAATTTGTCCATTCTGCAATTTTTGTTTGAAATTTTTATCTCCCATTCCCTTTGATACAAAAATTGAGCTTTCTTGGTTTTTAGAGCCTGTAAATGTTTGTACCATTAATTGGCTATAAGCTAAGTTTCCTCTTTGAGTTTGTGTTGCAATATTAGAAATCATACTTGCAACTTTTTCTGTTGCAGCTCTTACTTTTCGTTCTGTACTCCATTTTGAAAAACTTGGATACGCTACACCAGATATGATTGCTACAATTGCAATAACAACTAGCAATTCTAAAATTGTGAAACCTTTAATGTCCTGATCTTGCTGCACCTGGATCTATCTTACCCGACTTTACTAATTCCTCCAGTGATTTTTCCATAGTGATCATTCCATCACGTACAGCAGTTTGCATAATGCTTGGTATTTGGTGAATTTTTGCTTCTCTTATTAAGTTCTGAATTGGCGCAGTGCACTTCATAATTTCAAATGCACCAACCCTACCAGCACCATCTCTTGTTTTTAACAATCTTTGCGTAACTACCATTTTTAGTGATGTAGAAATTTGAGCTCTAATTTGTTCTTGTTGCTCTGGAGGAAAAACATCAATTATTCTATTTATTGTACTTGGGGCACCGCTTGTATGCAAAGTTCCAAAAACTAAGTGACCAGTTTCTGCAGCAGTAAGCGCTAAACTAATTGTTTCAAGATCTCTCATTTCACCAACAAGAATTACATCTGGATCTTCTCTTAACGCAGCTTTAAGCGCTGCTGCAAAAGATTGAGTTTGTTTTCCAACTTCTCGATGAGAAACAATACTTTTTACATCTTTGTGAATAAATTCTACTGGATCTTCTACAGTTATAATATTTGATGTTCTTGTTTTATTAATTTCATTTACGATTGCTGCAAGTGTTGTTGATTTACCCGAACCTGTTGGTCCAGTTACAAGCACCAGTCCTTTATGGAAATCTACTATATCATAAAGAGCCTGCGGTAGACTAAATTGATCCATATCTGGAATTTTACTTTCAACTCTTCTTAATACTGCAGCTGGTCCACTAATCGTTTTATAAAAATTTGCTCTAAATCTTAATCCGCTTAACATGACTGCAGAGTCTAACTCATGAGTTTTTTCAAATTTTTCAGCTTCGTGTTCGTTACAATTCATTGAGATTAAATCTTTTAGATCTTGAGCTGTAACATTTGTACCTTCAACTTTTACGATTTCTCCAGTTTGTCGATATGCTAGGGGAGATCCCGCTCTAATATGAAAATCAGAAATTTTCTTATTATCTTTTGCTAACTGCTCTAATTTTTCAAACATTTTAATAGTTTATACTTTAGTACAATAAATTGTCATTAAATTACTATTAAATATTTACAAAAACCCATTTCAGACACTTTACTTGAAAGTTCGAGTATTAGTTGATTTAATGTAAATATATAATATTGGTTTAATATTATTACATAATTAAAAAATGAAAAACCCTTTTGCTAATTTATTTAAAAAGAAATCTAAAGAAGGCGAACAATCACCCGTTCCAAAGAAAGAGGAAAAAAAGAAAAAAGAAAGTTTTTTAGGTAAGTTTTTTAAAAATAGAATTGGAAAATCTGCAGTTCAAGGAGAAGAAATTGTAGGTGTTGAGCTTTCACCAACAGAAATTAGGTTAGCACAACTAACAACTGATAAATCTAACAAATGGGTTTTAGAAAAATTTTTTATTCATCCAGTTGAAGGTTTAGATAAAAGTGCCACTGTTTTAGATAATCAAGATAAGTTTGGAGACGAACTTAAAATTGCTCTTCAAAAATCTAAAATAACTACGACAAATGCTGCGATTGCTATTCCTGTAACCAGTGCAATTATCAGAGTTGTAACAGCACCTTTAATGACAGATGAAGAGCTGAGTAAAGCAATAGACACAGACTCTCTTTGGGAAAACCTTGTACAATTAACAGATAACTTAAATGATTATTCAATTTTTCATCAAGTAATAAATAGAGATAAAACCGCAAATACAATGGATATTTTATTCGTTGCATCCAAACTATCAGATATTAATAGTTATACAGCAATAATAAAGAAGGGTGGTTTAAATGCAGTTATAATTGATGTTAAGTGTTTTGCTCTTAAATCTGCAGTCGACCAAATGAATCAATTAGCTGGCTCAATTGAGGATGCAAACTTAACTGCAGTTTTAGAATTTGGATTAGATGAAAACTATGTAATGATTTTGTATGAAAATAATCCAATCATCACAGATATATTTATAAGATCTCAAGATAGAAATACTCTTCAAAATTCAGATAATCAGGAAGAGATGGATGCTTTAGTTAGAAGATATGTGACCCAAGTTAAACAAGCGGTGCAAGATTTTGAAACAAAGTATGAAAAAAGAATTAGAAACCTGAAAGTAGTATCAAATTTAGAAAATGTAGAAACTTATCTTGGCACTTTTAGAAAAAATTTAACAAATACAGGATTTAATTTATTAGATCCAATTAAAGAAATAAAAGTTCCAGCACAACTAGAAGAGAGCGTTAAGTTAGATAATAGGTCTTATCTTTCAACTGTTATTGGATTGGCGTTTAGAAAACTTGATGTATTTGGATATTACAAATTTGTAACTGCTGTAAAAAATATAAATCTACTTCCTAATAGAGATAGCATGATAGCACAGAAAAAAGCCAAAGTATTTTCAAATTTTGCTTTCAAAGGCGCAATAGGAGTTATCGCAATAATTTATATAGTATTATTTGGCCTTTCTTTTTGGCAAATAAATACATTGAATAAACAATTACTTGGATATGATGATATTCTTCAAACTCATGAACTAAGAACATTAGAAAAAAATAAAGTAGAAAAAGAATTAGCTTTAATTTTAAAATCTCTAAAAATTAGTAAATCAATAAAATCAAACAAAAAAGTGAGTTTTAGAGTTCTGGCTCAAATAGCCTCAGCTGTTCCAAAAAGAGTAAAATTCAATTCAATAGAATACAACGGATCAAATCAGATTATTATACAAGGTACAGCATCAAGCGACCAAGATATTTTAAAGTTAATAAGTAATTTAAATAATAAAAAACTAATAATGCAAGCACAATTAGCTACAATGACTTTACCAGATGGTCAAACTGCTGGAGCCCCAACAATGAAGGGATTTAAAATAGCTTGTATTCTGGAGAACGCATAATGGATTTGAAAAATATAGATTTAAAAAATATAAATGTAAGTGATATAGCTGCAAAGTTAAAAACTGTTGATAAAAAAACTCTTATTAAATTTGGAGCTGGTTTTTTTGCAATTATAATTTTTTTAATTGGGTATTACTTAATCTTAAATCCAATTGTTAAAGAGAAAAAAGCGTTATACGAAGACAAGGTTTTAAAAGAGTCTGAAATTACTCAATTCGAGGATGAGATCATTACAAACAAAAAAAGATTAAAGAAACTAAAACCTCAATTTAAAGAAAGTTCAACGTTGTTTCACTCAAAAGCTGAAGTTGAAGGATTGTATCAAAGCCTAAGTAAGTTTGCAGGCATAAATGGTTTAACTATTTCAAAAATAGAAAAGAAAAAACCAAAACCAATTTTAAAACCTGGTGTTGCTCAACAAGCAGAAGAACTATTAAAAAAATCTGATATCTCTTATTATCAAATACCTGTCGAATATGAGATAAAAGGCAACTTTTTAGGCTACATTAAATTTAAAAGATCAATTGCAAAATCCAAGAAAATGTTAAATTTTGACAAGGAGACTATAAGTATAGTACAAAACGATTCAACTGGAGCGATAATTGCAAAAGGAGAACTTACAATAGTGGGAATACCTGATGAATTCTTTTAAAAAAATATTATTCTTTATTTTGTTTTTCTTTATCCCAAACATTGGTTTTGCAGATAATCATTCTACAAATTCTGAACTTGTCGAAAAGGCAAAAGAGATTACAAAAACTTTAGAAACAAAAGTTGAAGAAGAAGAAGAGGATGTTCCTCTGAATGATCCATTTGCTGGAAACGAAGGATCTAATTCATCTTTAAATCCTGAAACAGGAGAAGAAAGAGATCCAATGAGTTTATATAATTTTAAATTATCAGGATTAATATCAGGAGCAAATGCGAGCTATATAAGTCTTACAGATGCATCAGGGGATGTAATGACTATTACACTTGGTCAATATCTTGGGAAAGTAAAATTAATTGACTTAAGATTAACAGAAGCAATCTTTTTAAAAGAAGATAAATCATACATAATAATTGATTTTAATAACCAAATAAGAGAGGCAGATGAATACTAAAAAAATAATTACATCTGCATACTTAATAATACTAGCAATAATTTTAAATAGTTGTGGTCCAAACTCTAAATTTAACCAAAAATATAATAAACCTTTTAAACACAACACACCTCTAATTAAAAATGATATAAGACAAACAGGACAAGCAGAAATTGCAAAAACCTTAGAAATGGGACCCAAGCCAGTTGATGGTGATGCAGTCAAATTAAAGAAAAGAAGAAAAATAACATCTGAAACACAAAGAAATTATCTTTTAATTCCTGAAAGCTACCCATTACTTAAACAAAGAGTAACTCTGAAATTTAAAAATTTAGATTTTAAAGAAACAATGAAAATGATGGGTAAAATTGGCGAAATTAATGTTTTGGTAGGAGATGAGGTTGCTGGTGCAATATCAGCTGAGTTAGTTGATGTGCCGTGGGACAAAGCATTCCAAGCTCTTTTAGACATGAAAAATTATGCTTCTGACATAGATGTTAATAGCAATTTAATAAGAATTCACTCTCCTGAAACATTAACTGCACAAGAAAATTACAAATCTGAAAGAGCACAAGCAGTTAAAAATAAAGTAGAATTAGAAGATAGCGTTGAACCAATTATATCTGAAATTTTTAGATTATACTATATATCTCCTGAGTTAGCAAAAGCTACAATTGAAGAATTATTTCAGACTGGTTCAGGAGAAGCATCAACATCTCCTATAAAAATTACAGAAGAGACAGCCACTAGATCAATTATAGTCAGAGGCAAGGAAAGAGATTTAGATACTGTAGATAAAGTACTGACAGAAATAGATATCAAAACTGAGCAAGTTCTTATAGAAGCATTTGTAGTAAAAGCTACGTCTGAATTTGAGAGACAACTTGGAACAAGACTAGGAGGATATTACCAAAGACAACAAGAACAAATTGGTGGAGTTGTTGGAACAACAAGTTCATCAGGAACTTTAGATGATACATCTGCTGCACTTGTTCAAACAGCTAAAGATAGTTTAACAAATTTACCTGCAATTGGAGCAACAAGTGGTATTGGAGTATTAAAAAGAACGGGATCAGCTGTATTAAAAGCTGAGATTACAGCTTTAGAAAAAACAGGCATAGTAGAGACAATTTCAAATCCAAAAGTATTTACAATCAATAATCAGCCAGCATCAGTTACCCAAGGTAAAGAAATTCCTTACGAAACAACATCTGAAGGCACAACATCAACATCATTTAAAGAGGCAGCATTAAAACTTCAAGTTACACCTAGCATTATTGGAGATGGAAATGTGTTGTTAGACATTCAGGTAAATAATGATGATGCTGATACTTCTCAGTCAGAACCTCCTATAACTAAGATGGAAATTACTACGAAATTATTGGTTGCTGATGGAGATATTGTTGTAATTGGTGGAATAAAATCAAATAATGTGACAAAAGCAAATGAACAGGTTCCAGGTCTTGGAAATGTCCCTGTAATTGGTAATCTATTAAAATATAAAAAGAATGAAGACAATTTGGAGGAATTGCTTATATTTATAGCACCAAGAATTTTATAATGCTTAAAATTAGTAGAGAGTCTGAAATAAATTTAATTAATATTCTAATTGATCAGGATATTATTTCTGGAAAGGATTTAGTTGATATCAAGAAAGCCTCTTCAGAGGGGGAAAAATCTCAAATAGAAGCAGTATTTGAATTAAAGTTAACTGACGAACAAAAAATTTTAGATCTTTTAGTAAATGAACAATCCCTAGATATAATCGATTTATCGACTGTTGAAATTACAGATGAAATAAAATCTATTCTTCCATCAAATTACATAAATATGAATTTCATAGCCCCATTTAAAATTGAGGGAAATATTTTACATATAGCAATTCCAGATAGTTCAAAATTAAGTTTGATGAGAAATTTAAAAACTATCACAAAAAAAGATATTGAGTTACATGCTGCTAAGATTTCAGATATTTCATCGTATGTCGATAGATTGTTGGCTGATGGCGAAACAACGATGGAGTCAATTCAAAAGGCTAATAGTGAAAAAACAAAAACTTTTGATTATGATGTCGATGAAAATGCTGAGGTATTGGAAGAAAAACCAGAAGAAGATATCGAAGCTATTGAAAATGAGTCTGATGTTATCAAATTTAGTACTGCTGTAGTTGCAGAAGCAATTAAATCTGGTGTATCAGATATTCACATTGAACCGTACAGATTTTCATCAAGAGTTAGATATAGATTGGACGGTATCTTAACTGAACAAGAGCATTTTGCAAAATTTCTACATTCAAATTATGGGGCGGTAGTTACACGTTTTAAAATTATGGGTAAACTTGATATTGCTGAAAGAAGATTACCACAAGATGGAGCTATACCATTTAAAATAGACGGAAAAGTAGTTGATCTTCGATTATCTATTTTACCAACTGCAAACAATGAGAGAATTGTAATGCGGGTACTTAACAAAGATGCGGGAGACATAAGTTTAGAACAATTAAATTTTGAGGAAACTGATCTATCTAATTTACGAAAAGCAATTCATGGAACGCAGGGATTAGTGCTCGTAACAGGACCAACGGGTTCAGGAAAAACAACAACCCTTTACAGTATTCTTAAAGAAGTTTCTAAACCACATTTAAATATTTTAACTGCTGAAGACCCAGTTGAATATGAATTGGATGGTGTTGGGCAAGTTCAAATAAAAGATGATATTGGTTTAAATTTTGCTGCAGCACTTCGATCTTTTTTAAGACAAGACCCAGAAATTATTCTTGTTGGTGAGATGCGGGATAAAGAAACTGTAGATATTGGATTAAAGGCAGCACTAACAGGACACTTAGTATTTAGCACTTTACACACAAATGATGCACCAAGCACAATTACTAGATTACAAAACATGGGAACCCCAGATTATTTAATAAGCGCAGCTGTTTCACTCGTATTAGCACAAAGGCTTGCAAGAAAAACTTGTACTGAATGTAGAGAGCCAGATGAAGATATTACACCAAAAGCTCTTGCTGACTTAGGATTTACTGTAGAACAAGCATCAAGAGCAAAAGTTCAAAAGGGTAAAGGATGTGCGAAATGCAAAGATAGTGGATATAAAGGACGAATGGGAATTTACGAAATTTTAAATGTTACAAAACCAATTAAAGAAGCAATTTTAAGAAAAGCAACCACTCCTGAGTTAAAAGAAATTGCTGCTAATGAAGGTTTTAGAACAATGCAAGACATGGGGAGAGAGCTTATTTTAACAGGAGACTTAAATTTTAGAGAATACGATAGAGTTCTATCGATGGATTAAAAATGTCATCCGAAACATTTTCATACAAAGGTATATCTGCAGGTAAATATATAGAGGGTGAGATTGAGGCAATAAATCAAGAGGAAGCCTCATTTAAACTCAAAGAACAAAAAGTAATAATCACAAATTTAACAAAAGTTAAAAAGAAAAAAGCAGAAAAAGACAAAAAAAAGGGTGGTGGATTTTCATTTGGTAAAAAGAAAGTAAAGCCAGAAGATGTAATGATTTTCTCCAAACAGTTTGCAACAATGGTAAAAGCTGGATTGCCAATATTAAATGTATTGGGAATGTTAAGAGATCAAATTGAGCATCCCACAATGAAAGAAATTATTGAAGATGTTAGAAAAAATCTTGAGGGTGGTATTACTTTATCAAAGTGTTTTGAAAAATACCCAAAAATATTTGATAATGTTTACATAAATCTTATCAAAGCAGGTGAAGCCAGCGGTAAATTAGATGTTTTCTTGCTTAAATTAGTCGATTCTCTTGAAAAAAGAGAAAAAGTAAAAAAGAAAATTAAAAGTGCATTAACTTATCCAGTAGTTATGTTTTCGGTCGCCATAATAGTTATGGTTTTCATGTTAATTAAAGTTGTTCCAGTATTTGCTAAAATGTATGATGGTATGGGTGTTGCATTACCAACACCAACCGCAGTAATTATGACTGCAAGTAATTTTATGAGAGGAGCTGGTGGTTTAACTTTAGGTTTGGTGCTACTTACAATATTTATTATTTTTAAATACACAACCACTAAGATGCCAGCAGTAAGATATAAATGGCATCAACAAGTTCTTAGAATGCCAGTATTTGGAGATATGATTTTAAAGTCTTTAATAGCAAGAATTTCATTAATCATGGGAAACCTAAGTGCTGCAGGTGTTAATTTACTTGAAAGTATTGAGATAGCTAAATCAGTCAGCAACAATGATGTAGTAACCCAAGCATTAGAAAATGTTAAAAAAGGAGTATTCTCAGGAGACACTTTAACAAAACTTTTTTTAAAAGAACCAGTATTTCCACCAACGTTCAGCCAATTAATTTCTGTTGGAGAGCAAACAGGAAATTTAGATGAGATGTTTAGTTCTGTCTCTGCTTATTATGAGGAAGAATTTGATACCGCAGTTGATAACATGTCTAGTTTAATTGAACCTATAATGATTGTATTCATGGGAACAATGATTGGTGGATTAATGATTGCGATGTACTCACCAATATTCAACGTTGGTGCGATTATTGGAAGTTAATAATTTATTTTCTTTGTTAAAATTAAATGATTTATCCAAGGCTTTTCACCTTCTTTAAAAACTACTGCGTCCATAATTTGTTGTATAAAAAAAGTTCCTAAACCACCTGGTTTAACATCATCAATTTTTCTGTGCCGAACATTTTCTTTATCAACAGGTCTTCCCTTATCAAAAAAACCTATCTCTAATTCACCATTGTTTAAAGAAATTTTTATCTCCATTTTATCTTCAGTGTCTTCACCTTGATAAGCATGCTTCACAATATTTTGTGCAGCCTCGGCAATTGCTAAAACTAATTCGTCTTTTAAATCTTGATCGATATTTACTTTTTCAAATACTTCTCTTGAAAATGATCTTACATCTTTCAAACTTGCAGAACTAACAACAAAGTCTCGTTGTTCTGAAATTTGTCTTAGTGCAACCATTATTTATCCTAAATTTAATATTTGCTCGAGTTTTGCCATCATAATTACTTTTAAAACTGATTTACTAATATCTTTTAAAATTACTTTTTTTCCCAACTCATTCGCTTTTTGATGACTCTCAATAAGAACAGAGATGCCGGATGAGTCCATATATTGAACTTCTTTTAAATTAAGATGAACTTCTTTCTTTGCCTCAATTAAAGGCATTATAATTTCTTTTGCTTTTTCAGTTACATCCATGTCAATTTCACCATCAAGGTGAACAATGGATACATCTCCTTCTTCTGTAACTTTATATGACATAAATATTAATATTTATTAAATTTCTTAGCTAAATCAACAAAAATGACCCAATTTGATTACTTTTAGAGTGTAGATATTGTCTTTTAAAATATATAAATTATATGTATATACATATTTTTATTTACGATAGGATAAACATTTATGAAAAAAAATAATAAAGGTTTTACACTTATAGAATTATTGGTCGTTGTAGCAATTATTGGTATTTTAGCAGCAGTTGGAGTTGTTGCTTATTCTGGTTACACATCAGGAGCAAAAAAATCAGCAGTTAAATCTAATCAAGCAGCTATAGTTAAATACGTTGCAGCTGAGTTAAAAAAATGTGAGCTTGGTGAGACAAATGTAATGTCAAACAACTTAAAATGTGATGACAGAAAAAATGGCGGTGTAGTTGCCACAGGAGTTTCAAACGCATTAGGCACTGAATTTAAAAATCCATATAAAACATCTAAGTCTGCAATAACTTTAACAGCTTTTTCTGATTGCAAAGCAACAGGAAATGAAGGTGAAACTTATGTAACGGATGATGGAACTACAGTTCAGGTAAAATCGTGCACTAAAAAAGATGAAGACATCTTAACTGGTACAGTTACCATAGAATAATAAGAAATTTCTTATGACAGCCAAAAGCAGGGGTTTTACACTCATTGAGCTTTTGGTTGTCGTAGCAATCTTAGGAATAATAGCTGCTATTGGAATAACAAGTTATAATGGCTACGTTTCATCAACTAAGAAAAAATCAACTGAGAACGTTCTAAGACAAATAGCGCTAGCTCAAACCGAATTTTATTCTGACAATCAAATATACTATTACGATAATACTGGTAATGACTGTACAGCTACAGTCACCACATCTCAATCAATAGAAACAGATTTATTGGGTGGTTCTAAAACAATAATAGATCCAAAAAATAAAAAAGCATTAAACGGATATTGGATTTGTATTTCTAATGATGCTTCAGGTTTTAAAGCAAAAGCTATAGAAGAAAATAATCGTAGTGGGTGTAAAATAGAATTATTCGCTGATACTAGAGTTGAAAGAAATAAAAAGTGTTAGTTTAAATGAATTTAGAGCCAGTAAAAAAACTAATTTCTAATTTCATAAATTCTGAAACAACAAAAAATCAAAAAATTTATTACACACTCAGTTTAGGCTGGATAATATTTATCGGTTATTTAACCTGGTGGAATGGACTAAGGAATCCAAGTTTAGATAAAAGTTTTAGATGGGATGAGTGGATTTGGTTTGGTCTAGTTCCTGCTTTATCACCTTATTTATTCTATTATATCTGGAAGAAAAAAGAGTAGTAAACCTATTTTGAGCATCATTATTATATAATGTATAATCTTTTAATAATAACCTAAGGAAGAAGGATGGAGAACGTCAATTTGGAATCAGTAAAATCATTTGTTGATACCCTTTGGGTAATAGATTGCGCAATTCTTGTTTTCATTATGCAAGCAGGTTTTATGTGTATGGAAACTGGTCTTTCAAGACATAAAAATAGTATTAATGTTGCTCTTAAAAATGCTGCTGACTTTGGTCTTGCGGTTGTAATTTTTTGGCTATTTGGTTTTGGTTTGATGTTTGGAAAAAGTTTTAATGGCTATTTTGGAACTGATTTATTCTTTTTTAAAACTGATCAAGCTGAGTACATGACTTACTTTGTCTTTCAAGCAATGTTTGTTGCAACTGCAGCTACAATTGTTTCAGGAGCTGTTGCTGAAAGAATGAAGTTCAACGGTTATTTAATAATTACTATTATAGCTACAGGTATTATTTATCCAATAGTTGGTCATTGGGCCTGGTCATCGAGTTATTTAAATAATATCGATGCTACAAGACAATTACTTGCGGTAACCGGGCAAGTTAAAACTACTGGATGGCTGACAGATATTGGATTTGTTGATTTTGCAGGAAGCACTATAGTTCATTCAGTTGGCGGATGGATAGCGCTCTCTGCTGTTTTAATTCTAGGACCAAGAATAGGAAAATATTCAGATGCAAACAAAGGAAAATTCACAGGATCAAGTTTTCCTTTAGCAGTTTTGGGAACCCTAATTTTATGGTTTGGATGGTTTGGTTTTAATGGTGGAAGTAATGGAGCTATGGATGAGGCAGTTCCTCTTATTTTAATAAATACATTTCTGGCAGCTTCTTTTGGATTATTAACGGGCCTTGGAATTTCATTTGCATTATTTAAAAAACCAGATCCTTATTACGTTATACTTGGACCACTCGCAGGGTTAGTTGCAATTACGGCTGGATGTAATTCGATGACATCTGTGACTTCAATATTTGTTGGAATTATAGGAGCGGTAGTTGCAATTTTTGTAAACGAATTTTTAAATAAATTTGAAATAGATGATGTTGTTGGTGCTGTACCTGTTCATTTAGCAGCAGGGGTTTGGGGAACTATTGCTGTAGGATTATTTAGTGATCTTGAAATACTTGGAACAGGATTAACAAGATTAGAACAAATCAAAGCACAGTTTATTGGAATTGTTTCGATCGGTGTATTCTCGTTTTTTGGTTCATATATTTTATTAAAAATTTTAAATTATTTTTATCCATTAAGAGTTAGTCCGCTACATGAAGAGTTAGGTTTGAATATTGCTGAGCATAATGCAACTTCTGTAGAACACGATTTAATTACAATTTTAGAAAAACAGTCTGAGTCTGGTGATTTAACAATCAGAGGTCCACAAGATCCATTCACTGCAGGAGGTGTTATTGGACTTTATTACAACAGATTGATGAGTAAGCTAGAAACTAGTGAAGCTGAAAAGAAAGTATGGAGAGATAGAATTTCAAACGAAGTAAAACTTGCAGTAAAAGTTCAAGAAAACTTTTTACCAAAGAGGAATTTAGAAAATTACCCTGTGCACGGAATTAATATCGCTGCTAGAGAAGTTTCAGGAGACTTCTTTAGTTTTTATCCTCACAATGATAGTGTTTATTTTATTATTGCAGATGTTGCTGGTAAAGGAATTCATGCAGGAATGGTGATGGCAAAAGCATCAACTCTATTTGAAATAATGTCTAGGGATCAAGTAGATCCAGATGAAATGATGTTTCATATGAATAATGATCTATTTTTAACTAAAACTGGAGGAATGTTTGTAACAAGTATATTAGGAGAATATAATATGAGGACTGATGAATTAAGATGGGTAAATGGAGGTCATCAGCCAGCTATAATTAGATCATCTTCTGGAAATTATGAGCAATTTGAAAGTAATTCTCCACCAATGGGTGTAATACTTCAAAAGGATAAGTCAGTCTATAAAACTCACAAAGTTAAGCTAGAAAATAAAAGGTTTTGCGCTTTCACTGATGGTTTATCCGAAAGCTTAAATAGCTCAGGTGAGGAAATAGGAATAGATGGATCAATTCAAATAATTGAGAAAAACTTCAATATGGACATAAAAAAACAACTAAATGAAATCACAAAAGAAGTAGTTAAAGTTGCAGGTGAAAATAAATTAAGTGATGATTTAACGTTAATTTCGATTGGAAAATAATTTCCCCATTTTGATCTAATTTATTTTGTATGTTTTTTGTATAAATGATACGATTTATAAAAAACAATAAGGAAATTATGTTTAAAAAAATAGTCTTAACTATAGGTTTTCTATTATTTAGCACTAACTTATTTGCAGCCCAAACGCAAATCGCACAAGTAAATGGTATGATATGTATCAAGTGTCAAAAAATGGTCACTGAAGCATTACAAAAGGCTTGTCCTGATGCTACAGTTAATGTTTCTTGGCCAGAAGGGGTTGCAGTATCTACTTTTGCAGATAAATCAAATTTATCTGAGGATGAATATAAAAATGCAATTTTAGGTACTGGATTTGAAGTAGTTAAAGTAATTAGTGTTGATGGCATAATTACAGACGCTGAAGAAGCAAGAAAACTTATAGATTAAAAAAAATTTTATGACTGTAGCTGAACTCCAAATTTTGGTTGATAAGCTACAGTCTAAAATAAGTCAGTTAGAGCTCACAAGTAAGGGAGCTATCAAAGCAACAGAGTTTAGATTAGAAGCTGTACTACAAGCGAATTTAGATACATTTTGGTTATTAATTTGCGCTATTTTAGTTTTCTTGATGCAGGCTGGATTTATGTGTTTAGAATCTGGTTTATCAAGAAGCAAGAATAGCATTAACGTTGCTCTTAAAAATATTACAGATTTTGGAATAGCCGTAGTTACTTTTTGGGCCTTTGGTTTTGCATTAATGTATGGAACCAGTGTGATGGGCTTGTTTGGTAATAAATTTTATTTTTTTACAACCAAGGTAGCTGGTTATCAAACATATTTTGTATTTCAGGCAATGTTTGTTGCAACAGCAGCAACTATCATATCTGGAGCTGTTGCTGAAAGACTTAGGTTTTTCTCATACGTAATAATTACTTTTATAACTTCAGGAATTTTATACCCAATAGTAGGCCATTGGGCGTGGGCTTTTGATTTTACGAATCCAACAGTAAAATTTGGTTGGCTTGGTAAGATGGGTTATTTAGACTTTGCTGGTGCATCTGTTGTTCATTCTGTTGGAGGTTGGGTGGCATTATCAATATTACTCATTATTGGGAGTAGAACAGGTAGATTTAGAAAAGATAAAGATAAAAAATTGTTTCAAGGAAGTAACACACCAATTGCTGCTCTTGGTGCTTTAATTTTATGGTTCGGTTGGTTTGGATTTAATGGTGGCGCAAATGGAGCAATGGATTTAAAAATTCCATTGATATTAATTAATACCTTTTTATCAGCATCATTTGGTTTAATCTTTTCTAGTGCGATGGGTATTATTGTAATGAAAAAACCAGAGCCATTATTTATGATTACAGGTCCTTTGGCTGGTTTAGTTTCGATTACAGCAAGTTGCGCTTATGTTAATCCATCAGAGGCAATATATATTGGAGCAATTGGAGGAATATTATCAGGCTCAACAATTATTTTATTAGAGAAGTTAAAAATTGATGATGTTGTTAGTGCTATACCTGTTCATCTAGTAGGAGGTATGTGGGGAACTATATCAGTTGCGATATTTGGTGATTTCGAAATGATGGGATTAGATAAAACAAGATTAGAACAATTAACAATTCAAATCATAGGAACATTTAGCATTGGTGGATTTTGCTTTTTTGCTTCATACATAATTTTTAAATCTATAAATTATATTTATCCACTTCGAGTAGGTAAAATCCAAGAGGAGCTTGGTTTAAATATATCAGAACACAACGCATCAACAGATACTCACGAATTACTCGAAGTACTAACCAATCAAGCAAAAACCGAGGATTATTCATTAAGAGCTCCCCAAGATCCATTTACTGATAGTGGTATTATTGGTACCCAATACAATTTTTTGATGGAAAAATTAGAACAAAGTGAAAAGCAAAAAAATAAATGGAAAAACAGAGTTTCATCTGAAATTAAATTAGCAATGAATGTGCAGAAACGTTTAATGCCAAATAGAGATTTGTCTAATTATCCAATTTATGGACTAAATATTCCAGCCAGAGAAATTTCAGGAGATTTTTATGATTTTTATTTACATGATGATCTTGTTTACTTCACATTGTCAGATGTTTCTGGCAAAGGAGTTAATGCTGGTATGGTTATGGCTAAGGCAATTACTTTATTTAAAATTTTTTCTAGATTAAAATTTAAACCTAATGAAATTCTTCTTGAAATGAACAATGATTTAAATGAAACTAATCCGCCAGGCACCTTTATAACCTCAATAGTCGGATGCTATAATATTAAAACAGACATTATTGAAATTGCAAATGCAGGTCATCAACCAGCTTTGTTGAGAAAAGGAAAGGATTTTGTTGAATATCCATCTTCTTCTACTCCTCTTGCAGTAGTCAAACATAAAAATGAAAATGTTTATAAGTTAGATACTTTTAAATTAGATGGAGGAAGAATATATTGTTTTACTGATGGTTTTTCAGAATGTATGGACGAAAATAAAAACGAAATAGGTATTGATGGAGTTAAGAAACTTTTACTTAATCATCAAAATTCTTCTTTACAAAAAGAACTTGAAAATTCTACTGAGGAAATAAGACTTAAAAGTCTTAAAAAAGATTACAAAGAGACTGGTATAAAAGCAAATAACGATATACTTGATGATGATTTAACTATCATCGGAATTGGGCATTGAAAATTATAGAGCAAAATTTTAATACAGACTCTAACAAACAATTATCAGATATATCAAATACGGTAATTAATAATGCTGTGGATAATTAGTTAAGTGACGACCTAACCCTAATTTCTATAGGCAATTAAGAATTTAGGTAAAATAAACCCGCGATCAAATATCATATATAATAAGTATGTCTTAGAAAATATATTTACAGTGTGTTTGAAAAAAATCTTAAAATTGGAATTATTGGAGCAGGCATTCAAGGTGTTTGCAATGCTTTATTTCTTCAAAAAAAAGGTTTTCAGGTTACACTTTTTGATAGAGAAGAGCCCGGCAGTGCAGCATCATATGGAAATGCTGGCCACTTTTCTCCTTATGCGTCCGTTCCTTTAAACAGACCAGATGTTATAGCAGATGTTCCTTCGATGTTAATTAGTTCAAGAGGACCTCTAGCTTTAAAGTGGAACTATGTGCCAAAGATGATCCCTTGGTTTGCAAGATTTATATTAAATTGTAGACAAGAAAAAATGATGCATACTGCTAAAAATATGCACCAAATTTTAGATCAGTCTTTGCCGGCATTCGATGAATTATTTGACGAAATTGATTTAGAAGGATTAGTTGAAAATAATGGCATTCTTTATGTTTGGACTGATCAAAATATGAAAAGTAGAGAACTAGAAATTAGAATAAGAGATCAGCTTGGTGTGAAGCAACAACTAGTAAATAAAAAGGAAATTCACGATTTAGAGCCAAACTTAAAACCATTTTATCATGGTGGGGTATTTTATGATTATGCAAGACACGCAAGAAATCCAAGAAAAATTTTAATAAAGTTATTTGAAAATTTTGTAAACAAAGGTGGAAAATTTTTAAAATTAAATATTCAAGATATTGATTTTGATGAAGAAAAACCGGTTCTTAGAACTGAAACACAAAGATTTATTTTTGATAAACTTGTTGTTGCATGTGGAGCATTCTCAAAAAGATTAACTGATAAATTACATGAAAATATTCCTTTAGATACTGAGAGAGGCTATCATGTTCACTTCAAAGATTATGACCATTTAATTTCAAGACCTATTGTTTATGCAAATAGAGGTTTTGGAATGACACCAATGGAACAGGGGTTGCGTGTTGTCGGAACTGTAGAATTTGGAGGTTTAGAAAACTCTCCATCTAAATCGAGAATAAAAAACTTGATATTAAACGCAAAAGATATGTTAGATGGGTTACCAGAACATAAAGATGAGTGGCTTGGTTTTAGACCTACATTGCCAGATTTTCTACCAGTCTTAGGGCCTTCAAAAAACTATAAAAATGTTTTTTATTCATTTGGTCATCATCATTTAGGTTGGACACTTGGTGCAATATCAGGAAAAATTATATCTAAAATGATCTCAGGTGAGAATACTAACTTAGATCTGCAACCATACAGCTCAATAAGGTTTAGTTAAAAGTAATCTTTTATAGTACTCTATTTAATGCTTGAAAATAAAAGTAATATCATAATTGCATCTATTTTGCTTTTTTTAGCAGCTCTGTTTTGGTCAGGAAATTTTATTGTTGGAAAGATAGCAGGTTTAAATGACATACCTCCAATTTCATTAAACATATTAAGGTGGTCACTGGCGTTTCTAATTTTATTACCTTTTACTTATAAAGAGATGATTGAAAAAAAGGAATTAATTTTTAAAAATATTTATCTCTTATGTTTTTTAGGAATAACAGCAGTCAGTATTTTTAATTCAGCACTTTTTTATTCTTTGAAAACTACACAAGTGATTACAGGTGTACTTATGATCTCAACTGTCCCAGTTATGATTATTTTATTTTCAATTATTTTAAAAATAGAAAAAACAAATACCTTTCAAGTTTTGGGAGTAATATTTTCTTTACTAGGTGTATTATTTATAATTTCAAAAGCAGATTTTGAAGTCTTTAAAAATTTAGCTTTTGAAAAAGGAGATTTATTTGCATTATTTGCAATGATATCCTGGTCACTATATTCAGCTCTTTTAAAAAAAAAAAATTATGGATTATCTCCTATAACTTTACTTCAAGTTGTTATTGGTCTTGGTGTAATATTTCTTATACCAATGTATGCAATAGATTATATTTACATTGGCAATCGAATTACAATTAATACAAATTTCATTCTTGTTTTGTCTTATGTTGTTTTGTTGCCTGGTATCATTTCTTTCTTTTTCTGGATAAAAGGTGTTGCTTTAATAGGTGCTAATAGAGCAGGAATTTATTTACATTTAATGCCAATTCTTGCAGCAATTCTTGCAATGGTAATATTTGATGAAGTATTGCTATTTTATCATTATATCGGTGGAATATTTATTATTTCAGGGATATTACTTTCAAACAAAAAAAATGCTTAAAGTAGCTATACTCGACGATTATCAAAACATTGCAAAAGATTTTATTGATCTTAAAAAATTATCTTCAAAATATGAATTTCAAATTTTTAATCAGCCTTTTGAAAATGAGGATGATGCAATAGAACAACTGAAAGAATTTGAAGTACTTTTTATAATGCGAGAAAGAACAAAAATAACAAAACAATTAATAGAAAGTTTAAAAAAATTAAAACTAATTGTTACAAGTGGAATGAGAAACAAATCTATAGATTTAGATGCAGCTAAGAAAAATAAAATTTTGGTTACTGGCACTGAAATCAATAGTAACCCAACGCCAGAGTTAACTTGGGCTTTAATTCTGGGACTTGCAAGAAATTTTAAAACAGAAATAGATAATATGTATCAAGGTTACTGGCAGTCAACTATTGGAGTGGAGCTTAAAGGTAAGATATTAGGTTTACTTGGATTGGGTAGAGTAGGTTCTGAAGTTGCAAAAATTGGTAAAGCTTTTGGTATGCAAATTATGGCTTGGAGTGAAAATTTAAACTTAGATAAATGTAAAGAGCTTGATGTTTTACCTTGTAGCAAAGACGACTTAATTGAAAATTCAGACTTTCTGTCAATTCACGTTCAAGGAGGAGATAGATATAGAGATTGTATTACTATTAAAGAATTTGAGAAAATGAAAAAAACTTCATATTTAATAAACACTTCAAGAGGTGAAATAGTTAATGAAGATGATTTAATTATAGCATTATCAACAAATATTATAGCTGGCGCAGGCATAGATGTTTACGAAAAAGAACCACTTCCTGAGAGCCATAAGCTTAGATTCGTACAGAATGCTCTTTTACTTCCTCACATTGGTTATGTAACTGCCGAAAATTATGAAACTTTCTACACTCAAATGATAGAGAATCTAGATAGTTTTATATCTGGTAAACCAAAAAGGGTCATTGAGTAAATTAAATTAAGACAATTTTTACAGATATAAATTTTAATTTTTTGTGTATAATTAATTTGATGAGCAAAGAATTTAAAGCTAATCAAAATCAAAAATTAGATAATCAAGAGTTAAATGATTGGTTAGACTCTCTTGATGCAGTAGTTGAAAATCATGGTAGAGAGGGTGCCAAACTAATTTTAGAAAAACTTGAGAAAAGAGCAAAAGATTTAAGAGTATTATATTCACCAGTTCCATATTCACCATACAGAAATACGATATCTCAATATGATCAAGGAATTTATCCTGGAGATTTAGCAATTGAGGAAAAAATAACAGCAATTTTAAGATGGAATGCTTTAACTATGGTTATGAAAGCAAATAAAAATTATGGTGGGCTTGGAGGACATATAGCAAGTTATGCATCTTTCGCTGAAGTATTTGAAACAGGATTTAATCATTTTTTTAAAGGTGGTGATGAAGCAGATTTAATTTTTTATCAATCGCAGTGTACAACTGGGATATACGCAAGATCTTTTTTAGAGGGAAGATTAACTAAAAATCATTTGGAACATTATAGACAAGAATTAAACGAGCAAGGACTCTCTTCTTACTGCCATCCTTATTTGATGCGAGATTATTGGACATTTACCACATCATCAATGGGAATAGGTCTAGTTAATGCAATTTATCAGGCTCGTTTCATGAAATATTTAGAAAATAGAAACTTACTAAAAACTAATAAAAGAGTATGGGGTTTATTTGGCGATGGTGAAATGGACGAACCTGAAAGTTTGGCTGGATTATCTATCGCTTCAAGAGAAAAGTTAGATAATTTAACTTTTATTATAAATTGTAATCTCCAAAGATTAGATGGACCTGTAAGAGGTAATGGACAAATAATTCAGGAACTTGAAACAATCTTTAAAGCTAATGGATGGAATGTAATTAAAGTTCTATGGGGATCTGAATGGGATAAAATTTTTCAACAAGATAAAGATCATTTGTTGTTAAAGCGTTTTGCTAAAACCGTTGATGGAAAATATCAAACATTAGGTGCAAGAGATGGAGAATATAATCTCAAAAACTTTTTTGCAGAGGATCCAGAAGTTTTAAAATTGGTTTCTTCACTCAGTAAAGATGAAATTGATAAACTTAAAAGGGGAGGTCATGATTTTAAAAAACTTTATGCTGCCTTTAATGCTGCAGTTAAAACTAAGGGTAAACCTACAGTTATTTTAGCTAAAACAAAAAAAGGTTATGGAATGGGTAAAGCAGGAGAGTCAAAAATGACCAACCACCAGCAAAAAGAATTAAATCTTGATGCATTGAAAGAGTTTAGAGATCGTTTTCAATTAGATATTCCAGATAATAAACTAGAAAACATGGAGTTTTATAAGCCAGATGAAAATTCAGAGGAAATAAAATACTTAAAGAAAAGAAGGGAAGCTTTAGGGGGATCTTTACCCAAAAGAAGCTTTAAAGAAGTTGAATTAGCTACTCCAAAAATTGAAAAACATTCAAACTTTTTATTCGAAGAAAGTGATAGAGAATATTCAACAACGACTGGATTGGTAAGGTCCTTAGGAAACATAATGAGAGATAAAGAGTTTGGAAAAAGAGTTGTCCCAATAGTTGCTGATGAAGCTAGGACTTTTGGAATGGCTAATTTATTTTCACAAATTGGAATATATTCACCAGAAGGTCAGTTATATGAACCCGAAGATGCGACTTCAATTTTGAAATATCAAGAATCAAAAACAGGACAATTATTAGAGGAAGGAATTAATGAAGCCGGAGCCATATCTTCATGGCTAGCAGCAGCTACATCTTACAGCAATCATAATTTTCCAATGATGCCGTTTTATATTTTTTATTCAATGTTTGGTTTTCAAAGAATTGGAGATTTGATTTGGGCGGCAGCTGATCAAATGCCTAGAGGATTTTTGATTGGTGCAACAGCTGGCCGAACTACTTTAGCTGGAGAAGGATTGCAGCACCAAGATGGACAAAGTCATATAATTGCTTCAACATTTCCAAATTTAAAATCCTACGATCCTTGTTTTGCAAGCGAGCTTGCAATTATATTTGATGAAGGAATGAAAAGAATGATGACAGAATGCAGAGATGAATTTTATTATATTACCGTTAATAATGAAAAGTACTCTCATCCAAAAATTGATATAAAAAATAAAGATGGAATAATAAAAGGTGGCTACCTATTTAAAGATCAATCAAATGAAAAAATAAACATAAATTTATTAGGATCTGGACCAATTTTTAGAGAATGTATTGAAGCTTCTAAAATACTTAAAGATGAATATGGAATTGGCACAAGATTATACAGCATAACAAGTTATTCAGAGCTAGAAAAAAATGCTAAATCAGTTTTAAGACAAAACACATTGTCTCCTGCAAATAAAAAACAAAATTATTTGCAGCAGCTAATTTCTAATGACGACCCTATAATTGCTACTTCAGATTATGTAAGATCATATTCACAATTAATCTCTAGCCACATAAATAATAAGTTTCTAGCGATGGGCACAGATGGATTTGGAAGAAGTGATACGCGAAAAAATTTAAGAGATTTTTTTGAGGTAGATAGCAAACATATAGTCGTAAGTTCTTTGTATACACTTTATGAAGATAAGAAAGTCCCATTACAAACATTAGAAAAAGCGATTAGTAAATATAATCTCAATAATAACAAAAATAATCCTTGGGAAGTATAGTCCCTTCTAATATTTATGGAATTACCTGTCGTCAATCATAAAGATTATGAAGCTCAATTAAATGATGACAATAAATTTCCAATAAAAAAATTTGGAGAGTTAGCTAAAGCATTAATC
Source organism: uncultured Pelagibacteraceae bacterium (assembly GCA_902618565.1). Lineage (GTDB taxonomy): Bacteria > Pseudomonadota > Alphaproteobacteria > Pelagibacterales > Pelagibacteraceae > Pelagibacter. Next base: position 19,912 of record CACNAX010000004.1, on the reverse strand, counting down.
AAAAATAAAATAGTTAAAAATTTCTTTATTCCTGAGCCATGCTCAGTAGAAACTTTAAAAGAGGCACATACAGAAGACTATATAAATAAAATAAAAAATAAAACTTTAGATAAAAACGAGATTAGAAAAATTGGTTTTCCATTAGTTGATAGCGTTGTGAGAAGATCCTTTGTAGCGACAGGAGGAACTGTTCTAGCAACAAAACTAGCTTTAAACTATGGCATAGCATGCAATACTGCAGGAGGCAGTCATCATGCAACATCTAATGAAGGAGCTGGATTTTGTGTTTTTAATGATGTTGCAGTAGCAGCTAAATATTTAACTACAAGAGGTTTAGCAAACAGAATTTTAATTATTGATTTAGATGTTCACCAAGGTAATGGTAATTCTGAAATATTTAAAAATGATAATCAAGTCTTTACATTCAGCATGCATGCGAAAGTTAATTATCCAGCAAAAAAATCAGTAAGTGACCTTGATATTGAATTAGAGGAAAATTTAGAAGATAGAGAATATATTGATATTTTAAAAAATAACCTAAAATACTTGAATGAAGAAGAGTTTGATTTTGTTTTCTATATCGCTGGAGTTGATATTCACTATAATGACAGGTTGGGTAAACTAAAAATTTCTGATAATGGTATATCTGAAAGAGATGAAATAGTAATTGATAATTTCTTCTCAAATAAAATTCCCATTTGTGGAGTATTAGGAGGTGGGTACAACGAAGATTTTAATAAGCTAGTAGAATTACATTCTAGTTTACATAAAACATGTGCTAAATTTTTATAATGAAAAAAAATTCAAATTTAACTCCAGAACAAGAAAATATTTTATTCAATGAAGCAACTGAACCTCCAGGAACAAGTGAATTGAATATTGAAAAAAGAGAAGGGTCTTACCATTGTGTAAATTGTGATGAAAAGTTATTCAACTCATCAACTAAATATGAAAGTGGATCAGGTTGGCCTTCGTTCTATGAATCAAGCCCGGATGTCTTTGAAACTAAAACGGATTATATTCTAGGATATGGAAGGACAGAATATCATTGTAAAAAATGTGGTGGACATCATGGCCATATATTTGATGATGGTCCAAAGCCGACTGGAAAAAGATATTGTAATAATGGAGCTTGTTTAATTTTTAAACCAACTAAAAAGTGAATAATTATTAACTTTAATTTTAAGTATTAAAGATATAAAAGTAACCTATGAAAAAGTATTTTTTAATAATACTTGGTTACTTATCTATTATTACTGCATCAAATGCGGATGCGGTAACAGATTACATATCTAATTTGATACCTGGAGATGGTGAAACAGAATTAAGTATCGATTTACGAGAAAATCATTCTGCTGATTTTAGTATTTTATTAGTAAGAGAATTAGACTCAAACCAAAGCAATAATACATTTACACAGCTATCACTTTTCAACACAGAAAAAAATTCAGATGACAGATTTGTTGCAAACCTTGGTTTAGGAAAAAGATTTTTAAGTGAAGACAAGTTTTCAATGGCAGGAATTAATGCTTTTGTAGATTATGATGATGAGGGTAATTTAAGATCAAGTATTGGTTTTGAGATGAGAAATGCAGTTTTAAATTTCGCATTCAATAATTATTTTGGATTGGATGATGCAGATGGAGAGAGAGTTTTAGATGGTTATGATATGAGGCTTGCATCACAGATACCTTATATTCATTGGGCAGATATATTTATAAATTCATATTCATGGGATGGAGTTAAAAGAAATGACGTTGATGGTCTAATGATTGGATCAGAATTGTCTTTATCACCAAATTTAAATTTTGAAATAGCGTATGATGATAAAGATCGAGCAGGACTTGATGATGAATATTATGTGAAATTAATGTTTTTCTACCCCCCAAGAAATGGACCTACTTTAAGCGATGGTATCAGTGATGATATGTGGAGAAAAAAGACTGATATGTCAGATCAAATGTTAACTAAAGTTAAACGTAATAACAAAATATTTGTCGAGTTTAATGGCAATGCAACAATATCCAGAACAGACTAATGAATAAAATATTTAAAATTATATCTCTGACAACTTTTATTTTTACAATATTTATTAATTATTCTTATTCTGCAACTGGAGCGGCAGATATTTATAAAGTTACAATGAGAAAACTTGAATTTTGTACTGCAAGCACAGGAGTTACTAGTTGTGATAATTCTGTTGTGGTTGGAACAGGCGATAAGGAGGTTGATATTGCGTCAGTATCAGCAGGATCATCCGCAGCAAGTTATGGAACTCCAGCTTTATTACCACTTGGAGAAACTTATACCCATGTTCGAGTTACAATTGATAGAAAATTTTCAGTTAGATCAGAGACAGCAATTACTGGAGGAGATGCAAATACTGATGCATGTGTAACTATCGCAACAGCCGACTCACAATATGCAACTGATGAAGCAACAGATAAATACACACATAAGCCTGCAGTCGCTGAGGGAGGTACTAGAGCTGAGATGAGACTTTATTTAATTAACGATCAATATACAAGATGTAATAATGCAGCTTGCAGTAATGCTACTGATGATCAAACAATGACTTATGCACAAGGCACGGGTTCTTCGGCTGCCCAAACTCAACATGCAGACGGAAGTTCAGACGCAGACCATATTTTAATTTATAAACTTACTACTCCATATAAAGTAACAACTAAGCCACCAACAGTAGATATTTCTTTTGGAACACGAAACGCAGTTGGAGTAAGTAATAATGGAAGTAATTTGTGTCAGATTTGGGCTGAAGAGCCGATTGTTACAGTAACAGTTAAGTAATAATTTATTCTAAAGAAGAAAATAATTTTCCTGCTTTTTCTAGGTCTCTTAATTCTTGATAACCGCCAACATGTTCATCATTAAAAAATATTTGAGGAATTGTTCTTCTTCCATTGGCTTTTTTTGTCATTTCATCCCTTAGACCTTCTTTTGTAGATACATCTATATCTGTAAATTTTAAATTATTTCTTGCCAATAATCTTTTTGCTGCATCGCAATAACCACACATTGGTCCAGAGTAGACGATGATATTTTTCATAAGTAATATATAATCTTAGTTTAATAAATTACTAGAGTGAGTAATCATTTTTATTTATCTTTGATTTGATTAATTTTCTTGAATATTCAAATTTTTTCCGGTGTTTAATACTTTGTGAACTTGCTCTTTTTCTCCACAATCTAAAAGAAGAAGGTTTTAAAGATCTTCTCATAATTTTAATAACTTCACTTTCAGTCTTTCCAGTTTTTTTTTCAATTTCTTCAAATGTAATTCTATCGGCCCAAGCCGCCCATATAACCCAATCTGGACTCTCAAGAGGAGGCTCTGGATTCTTTACTCTGGTTGTGGGTCTGTGACTTTTTTTCATCAAAATTCAACAAATTGCTAAAATTATTTTAATGCAAATACCTAAGGCTATGATATTATCATTTTTAGATAGTCCTATCTAGCCATCTTTAGCTCCCGGTTTTTTAGGACTATCCTTAAAATGCTTCCCTTAGATTTTATCCTTTTTTTACAGATCATCATTTTTATGTTCATAACTCCTGGAACACCCAGAATTGTAATTATTTCTTACTCAATGAATTATGGTGTTCAAAAATGTGTTTGGACTGCTTTAGGAGATGTAACTGCAAATATAATTCAGGCAACTCTTGTGATATTTGTTATTGGGTCTTTTTTGTCTGACAATCCAACAATATTAAATACATTAAAATGGTTAGGTATCGCTTATTTAACTTATCTTGCATATGATATTTATAAATCGAGACCTAAGGACATAAATACAAAAGATATTTCTGATAAAAGTTTTTTTTCATTTTATAAAGACGGTTTTCTAGTAGCAGGAACGAGTCCTAAAGCATGGATGTTCTTTCCATTTATATTTCCACAATTTATTGATTTTAATTCTAATTATATTATTCAGTTTATTATTTTAATTACGACATATGTAGTATTAGATTTTCTATCTTTGGTTGGTTATGCAGTTTTAGCTAATAAATTAATTGTTTGGATAAAAGCCAATCCTAAAATTATAAATACAATTTCTGCTTGTGTAATTATTTTGATTGCAATAATTATTGCATTTACCCAACAATACTAAGGTATATTGCGCTACTACTCGCACTTGCAATTAAATAATTTTTGTTATTAATTTAATCTTTATTAATTAATTAATTAAAGGGGAATAAATGAAAATAAAAAACATTTTAATTACATTTGTTTCTGCAATGGCATTATTATTTTCAACTTCAGTTGTATCGTTTGCAAAAGTAGTTGGAGATAAAATTATTTTAGGTGCTGCAATCTCTTTAACTGGTAAGTATTCATCTAATGGTGTTCATACTCAAAACGGCTACAACATGGCTGTTGATAGAATTAACAGCATGGGTGGAGTAAAAGTTGGGGGAAAAACTTATAAGTTTGATATTATTTATTATGATGATGAGTCAAACCCTAAGAGAGCAGCTCAGCTTGCAGAAAGATTAATCTCACAAGATAAAGTAGAGTTCATGCTTGGACCTTACAGTTCAGGTTTAACAAAAGCGATCGCACCAGTAACAGAAAAATACGGTGTTCCAATGGTTGAGGCTAATGGTGCTTCTAGATCTTTGTTTACAAAAGGTTACAAATATCTATTTGCGGTATTAGCACCAGCAAACTTATATCTTGATGTAGCAATAAGAACAGCTGTTGAATTAAATGGCGGTAAAGGTGTAAGAATTGCACAAGCTTTTGAGCAAGATGCATTCTCGCAAGACGTAAGATTGGGTATTTTAGATGCTGCTAAAGAAACTGGATCTGAAATTATAATCGATGATAAACTTCCAAAAGAGCTTAATGATATGGCTGCTACACTAGTTAAAGTGAAACAAATGAAGCCAGATGTATTGGTTGTTTCAGGTCATACAAAAGGAGCTTTAACAGCTATAAGACAAATTTCAGAAATGAAAGTTGATGTTCCTATGTTGGCTATGACACACTGTGATGCTGCAAAATTATCAAAGCAACATGGTAAAAATTCTCAATATGCATTATGTGCATCTCAATGGCATAAAACATTAACTTACAAAGATGATTTCTTTAAAGATGGTATGACATATGCTGCAGATTTTGAAAAAGAATTTGGCTATGACCCACCATATCAATCTGCAGAGTCTTCAGCTGCATTGTTAGTATTCAAAGATGCTTTTGAAAGAGCAAATACTTTTGATCAGAAAAAAGTTAGAGATGCTCTTGCTGCAACTAACATGCAAACATTCTATGGAAATATTAAATTTGCACCTGGTGGTCAAAATGTTGACAAACCAATGGTACTTTTCCAAGTTATGTGTGATGATGCTGGTAAGTGTGAAAATAAAGTTGTTGCTCCATTAAAATGGGCTTCAGCTGAGTTAATACACCCAGTACCAAAGTGGTCTGAAAGATAAAAAAAAATAATTAAGCCCCCTAGAAATAGGGGGCTTTTTTTTATAAAAATCAAAATTATATTATGGATTTTTTAGTCTTCCAATATCCAATGATAACCATTCAAGCATGTCTTGATGGACTTTTACTTGGAATACTTTTTGCATTAATTGCTTATGGAATGGCACTGCAATGGGGTGTTATGAACATAATTAACATTGCACAGGGAGATCTTGTAATCTTAGGAGGATACATTGCATACTTTATGTATCTCTACGGCATTCATCCAGCCTGGGGAGTAATTGTTTCTCCTATAATTATGTATTTTGTTGGAATTGCAATTTATAAATTAGTTATAAATAAAGTTGTAGACAGAGATCTCTTTATTTCAATATTAGCAACATTTGGAATTAGTATTCTTTTCATGCAATTAATGAACTTTGCATTTGGAGCAGACGTTGTTTTAGCTAATTCAGGGTATGGAACTACAATGCTGTTTGATAATAATGTTGTTTTACCAAACTCTAAAATATTTTCTGCTTTTATAAGTATTGTTTTTGCAATTTGTTTAGTAGTTTACATGAAAAGATCAAAATTAGGTCGTGCTATCAGAGCAACTGCTCAAAATGCAAGAGCAGCAAAGATTTTAGGTGTTGATACAGAAAAAGTTTATGCAGCAACATTTGGAATAAATGCTGCATTATGCGGAGTAGCTGGAGCTTTAATTTCAATAACATTTACCATACATCCATACATGGGATTACCTTACACCATAAGATCATTTATGATTGTAATTGTTGCGGGATTAGGAAATTTACCTGGAGTAGCTATGTCAGGCATGGGATTAGGAATATTTGAAGAATTTGCAGATTATATTCTTGGTACAGAATTTAGAATTGGTTCAGTATTTTTATTATTAGTTTTAATTTTAGTTTATAGAAGATTTAAACTTTCAAGAAAGAGAGAGTATTTAAAGTGAAAAAAGCTAAAATTAAGGATGATAATGGCAAATTGATAGAAGTGGATATTGTGAAATTTAAAAAACATTTAGATCAATATCATTCAACAGGATCGAGTCTTCATGAAGAAAATGGACATTATTTTACAGTTGATAAAGATTTTAGAGATAAAATAGAGAGTTTGTATGAACAAAAATAGTTGGATCTTGTACATTGGAATTTTAGTATTCGGTTTAGTTGCACCATTTATTTTTCCAGCTTTTAAAGTTCAATTGTCAATTTTATGTGTATTAATTGTTCTAGCAACAACTTGGAATATCCAAGGTGGTGAAATGGGCTACAACACATTTGGAAATATTCTTTTTTATGGTTTGGGAATGTATCTTTGTGCTTCTGTTCAAGTTGGTATGTTTTTCCCATTGGCAGAATGGACTGAAAGCGGTGGCGAAAAAACTTTCGTTCACACACCTTCACAATTCTTTCAAGGCATGGCAGCTGGTCTGGTAGTTGCCGCAGTTGTTCCTACAATAGTTGCAGGATTAATTGGTTATGCAATTTTAGGATTAAGAGGTCATTATTTTGCAATTTGTACATTAGGTTTAGGAGTTGCAGCAGGAGAAATTTCTGGAGGTATAGAAATTATTGGAGCTGGACAGGGCTTTACTACTCCTCCCTTTCCAAACATAGGAGGTCTTGAGGCAAGAGGTGAATTTTTTTATTTTCTAAGTTTTGGAGCACTCGTTTTAACTTTTATTGCTGTAAGAGCAATTTACACAACAAGGTTTAGATTAATTCTGAACGCAATCAGAGATAATGAAGACAAAGCTGAAGCAATGGGAATCGAGACTATGAAATATAAAATAACTGGATGGATGATCTCAGCTTTCTTTTGTGGTCTTGCTGGCGGAATAATGGGAGGTCTAGTTGGTTATATCGACTCAACTGATGTTGCGTTTGATGGAAGAGAGATGGGTGTTTTTATGGTTTTGATGGCAATCCTTGGAGGTAAGGGGACTTTATGGGGCCCAATTATAGGCGCAACTCTATTTCACTTTTTTAAAGAGGGTTTTTGGACATTCTTTCTTGGTTGGCAGTATGTTGCGTTAGGAGTTTTAATTGTCGTTATAGTTATTTATTTCCCAGAGGGATTAATGGGATGGTTAAGAGAAAAATATCCAGAAAGATTCGGTGAAGTTGTCGATGAAGCCGATCGAAAAGCACAGGTAGAGTTAAAATGAGTATTTTAGAAGTCAACAATGTAAGCAAGTCATTTGGTGGTGTTAAAGCTAACGTTGATATTTCGATGTCGGTTGAAAAAGGAAAAATAGTTGGTCTTATAGGCCCAAATGGATCTGGAAAAACTACATTGTTTAATTCGATAGTTGGGACCTATCCAATAGATAATGGTTCAATTAAGTTTAATGGAAAAGAAGTATCAGAATTACCTGTCTCTGTAATAGCTAAACTTGGTTTGTTAAGAACATTTCAACAAACTAGAATTTATGGAAAATTAAATTGTGTAGACAATATGCTTATCAGTCACAAAGGTAGTGATGAAAGTTTGTTTAAAATTTTCTCTAAAATTCCAAAAGAGCTCACAGAAAAAGCAGAAAACTTACTTAACTTTGTTGGATTGTATCAAAAAAGAAAACTGAGGGCAGGCGACCTATCTTTTGGACAACAAAAGTTATTAGAACTTGCAATGGCACTGATGAATGAGCCAGAAATGCTATTATTAGATGAGCCAACAGCAGGTATAAATCCTACTTTAATTAATGGAATTATTGATAGACTAATCAAAGTTAATCAAGATTTTGGAATAACATTACTTGTTATTGAGCACAATATGAGAGTAATTATGCAATTAGCCGAAGACATATTTTGTCTTGCTCATGGCAAAATGCTTGCAAATGGCACTCCAGAAGAGATTAAAAATGACAAAAGAGTAGTTGATGCATATTTGGGGGCTCAATAATGTCTAATCAATATGAAGTTTTAGGAAAAGCACCTGATGCAGAAGATTTAAAAAACTTATCTTCTGAAGATATTCATTTAACAATAAAAAATTTGAATGCTGGATATGGTAAAATGGAGATTTTACATAATTTTGATTTATTTATAAGCAAAGCACAATCATTATGTTTAATTGGTCCTAATGGAGCAGGTAAATCAACAATACTTCATTCTATATATGGATTTACAAATATTTTTTCTGGTAAAATAGAAATTGATGGAAAAGAAATAACAAATTTAACTCCAGCTGAAAAATTAAAGTCAGTTGGTATAGCTTATATTCTACAAGATAATTCAGTTTTTCCAGATATGACTGTTGAGGAAAATTTATTAATGGGTGGTTTTATAAAAGATAAAACTGAAGAGTCATATCAAGAAGCAGAAAAGATTTTAGATAAATATGAAAGATTAAGAAATAGAAGAAGTCAACCGGCAAAAGTATTATCAGGTGGAGAAAGAAGATTATTAGAAATATCTAGAGCTTTAGTAATGAAACCTTCTGTACTTTTAGTTGATGAACCTTCTATTGGATTGGAGCCAAGATATATTGATATGGTATTTGAAATTTTGGGAGACTTACAAAAAAATGAAAAGAAAACAATTATTCTAGTTGAGCAAAATGCCAAAAAAGGTTTAGAGTTTTCTGATATTGGATATGTGTTAGTATCTGGACAAACGGCAATAGCCGGAAGAGGTGATGATTTACTTAAAAATGATGATGTTGGACGTCTATTCCTAGGCGGATGATTAACTCAAAGTACTTTTTTAAAGGAATTATTTGTGCAAAAGAATTCGATAGCCCTGCAATTGCTCTTGGTTTAAGTTTTTTAGCAATTGGTGCATTATTGAAAAATTTAGGTTTTACAATTCAAGAAAGTATTTTTTCTACTTTTTTAACCTATGCTTTACCTGGTTCACTTGTGATGGCAGAATCGATTTTGATTGGAGTTTCGTTACTTAATTTATTTTTTGCAGTTTGGTTAGTGAATGCAAGATTGTATCCGATGACTGTATCTTTAATGCCATTATTAAAACATCAAAGCCAACCGAGATGGAAGTATTATCTTTCATGTCATTTTGTTGCAGTATCTTCGTGGTTAATTCTAAAAAATAATTATAAAGAAATTGAAAAAAAATATAGAGTCGATTTTTGGATAGGAATTGGAACTGCAACTTGGTTGATAGCAATTTTTTCAACTATTTTAGGTTATTATTCTGCTGATTTCTTAAATAGAGAAATGATGATTGGACTAGCTATTATTAATCCAATTTATTTTACTTGTACAATGATAGGGGTGATGAAGTCTATACAGTTAAATGTTTCAATAATTTTAGGAGCTATCTTAGGACCCTTATTTTATCTTATTAGTCCCGATTGGTGTGTTTTGATTGGCGGATTTGTAGCTGGAACTGTTGCTTTTGTAATAGGAGAGAAAAATGTCAGCTAATATTGTTTTAATAATATTTATTACATCTTTAGCAACTTATATCTCGAGGTTTTTAGGAGCTTTTACTTCCGAAATAATAGATGAAAATACTAAAATGTATAGGTGGTTTAATTATTTAGCCTATTCGACATTGGCGGCTTTAATTTCTAGAATGATAATATTTCCAGCTGGTGCACTTTCTGACAGTAATTACTTGTCCAGATTTATTGTTGTGCTTTTAGCAATAATAATTTTTAAATTAACTAGAAATAATTTAGTTTACCCAACTTTATTCTCTGCTATCATTATGTTTTTATTAAGTAGTTATATTATATAAATGAAAAAAATTATTTTACTATTGTTCTTAATTTTAATACCAGGTATTTCACAAGCAGCATGTGATGATCCTTTAACTGATGGAGTTGATTATACTAACTGTAGATTTTCAGATGGACAAGATTTGCAAGGTAGTTATTTGCCTAACTCAAACTTATCATTCGCAAGTTTTATACAAGTAAATTTTGATAAAAGTATTATGATGAATTCTAACTTGTCATTTGGAACTTTTCCAGAGTCAACATTTGTTAGAGCTAATTTATATGAGTCTACTCTAGTTGGCGGAAATTTCGAAAAAGCTAATTTTACAGGAGCCAATATGACAAGAGTTGATTTTATGGGCTCAACATTAATTGAAGCAAATTTTCAAAATGCAAATCTAATGGAAGCTAACTTTACTTCATCGAATATGACCAATGCTAATTTTGATGGAGCAAATTTAATTGGAGCAACATGGACTAATGGTGAAACATGTGGACCAAATTCAATTGGAGTTTGTAACAAATAATTATAATGGATAGCTTAGATACTATTCAAGGGTTTGATATTTCATTTAATGATTATTCTAAAAGAATAATCAATATTGAAATCGAAGACGAAATTATAGATAAACTAATATTTCCTTTTAAAAAATTTGATATTACGGCTCTTGAATACAAACCTTTTAGTAGATTTACACTTGCAAAATCTTTAGATGATTCAACAGGTGGAAAGCTAGGAAAATTTATAAACTCTGTATTAAGAGATAGAGACACAGGTTGTTTTATTATAGGACCTAAAAATAAAAATAAAAAAATCGATAATAATTTTCTTATTAAACTATCTACAGCCGTAACACACTTACTTGGTAATCCAAATTTTGACTCAATGGCCGGAAAATATTATGCAAGATTTCATGTTAAACATGAGGACAATAGCGATTCATATCTTAGAAAAGCATATACAAATATGGATCTTCATACTGATGGTACTTATGTTAAAGAAAAAACTGATTGGTTATTAATGTTAAAAATGGAGGAAGAAAATGTACAAGGTGGAGAAACTGCAATGTTGCACCTTGATGATTGGGAACATTTAGATAGCTTAACTAAAGATAAAGTTGGAAAACAAAACTTTATATGGGGTTCTCCAAAAAGTAAAAATGTTGACTATAAAGTAGAACATCCTGTTTTTTCAGAAGACGAAAATGGAAAGCCACAAATTTCTTACATAGACCAATTTCCTGAGCCTAAAAATATGGAACAAGGACTATTTCTACAAAAATTATCAGACTCTTTAGAGGGAAGTCAAAAAAAGATTGTAATGCCTTTACCAGTTGGCTTTTCAGTAGTTGCAAATAACTATTTCTGGCTTCATGGTAGAAAACCATTTGTAGAAAATAAAAAATTATCAAGAGAATTACTAAGAATTAGAGGTTCTTTTTTTACTAATTAATTAATTTTAGTGATAATAATCACTTAGTTTATCATGAAAATCGGATTTATTGGTACAGGACATATCTCAAAATCAGTAATCAACGGAATACTGGGATCAAAATTAAAAATTAATAAAATAATTATTTCAAAGAGAAATTCAAAGATTTCAAGTGAACTTAAAAGAAAAAGTAAAAAGATAAAAGTATCTACTGATAATCAAGATATTATAAATCAATCAAATTGGGTTTTTTTAGCAGTAACACCAACTATTGGAAAAATTATTCTTCCAAAACTAAAATTTAAAAAAGGTCAAACGATAATAAGTTTTATATCAACTATAAAAATGACTGAATTAAAAAAATATATTAAAATTAAAACTAAGATTATTAGAGCAATTCCTTTGCCTCCAATTTCTCTTAGAAAAGGACCAGTACCAATTTTTCCACCAGATAAACAAGTTAGAAATTTTTTTAATAAGCTTGGCACATCTGTTGAAATAAAAAATGAAAACCTATCACTAAATTTTTGGTCAACTTCATCAATGATGGCACCATTTTATGAATTACTACAAACTCTGAGTGAATGGTTAGTAAAAAAGGGAATTAATAGAAGTGACTCTCAAAAGTATATTACCTCGTTATTTATTGCTTTATCTGAGGATGCAAAAATTAATTCAAATAAAAATTTAAAAGTACTTGTTAAAAATTCACAAACTCCAAAAGGTTTAAATGAACAAGCTGTTAAAGAATTAAGAAAACTTGGATTTTATAAATCTCTAGATAAAACAGCAAATAGTGTCTTGAATAGATTAAAAAAAAGTAAGTAAAATGTCTGACAATATCTTACAGGTAAACAATCTTACAAAATTATTCGGAGGACTAGCAGCAGTATCAAATTGCTCATTAAATATTAGATCGGGTTCAATCACTGGAATAATTGGCCCAAATGGTTCAGGAAAAACAACATTATTTAATTTAATAGCTGGAAATTTAAAATCTAATGATGGTGAGGTAATATTTAATGATGAAAATATTACCGATGTACCATCATATGAGTTGTTTGGCAGAGGATTATTAAGAACTTTTCAGATTGCACATGAATTTTCAAACTTAACAGTTTTAGAAAACTTAATGATGGTACCATCAAATCAAAGTGGAGAAAATTTATTAAATGCGCTTATTAAACCTGGACTAGTTAAAAAAGAGGAAAAAGTTATTAGAGAAAAAGCCTATGAGGTTGTAGATTTTCTTAATTTAACACATTTAGCTAATGAAAGGGCAGGAAATCTTTCAGGAGGTCAAAAAAAATTATTAGAATTAGGAAGAACTATGATGGTTGATGCAAAATTGGTTTTACTTGATGAAGTGGGAGCGGGAGTTAATCGAACACTTTTAAAAGATTTAGGAACTGCAATATTAAAATTGAATAAAGAAAAAAATTACACTTTTTGTATGATAGAGCATGATATGGATTTTATAAGTAGAATGTGTGATCCAGTAATAGTAATGGCAGATGGTTCAGTTTTATTTGAAGGAACATCTGAAGAAGTCAAAAAAAATGAAAAAGTAATTGAGAGCTATCTTGGAAAGTCAAACTTAACAAAAAAAGAAAATTAATGGCATACTTTGAAGGAGCTAAAATGACTGCAGGTTATGGGGATGGCCCAGATATTATTAGTTCATGTTCCATAACTGCCAATAGGGGAGAGATAGTAGCTATTCTAGGTCCCAATGGTGCTGGCAAATCAACAGCCATGAAAGCGATGCTCGGATTATTAAAATTAAAATCAGGCTCTGTAACTTTGAATGGTGAAGATATTTCAAAAATTAATCCTCAAGATCGAGTAAAAAAGGGGATTTCATTTGTTCCACAAACAAGAAATGTATTTGCAGAATTAACAGTTAGAGAAAATTTAGAGATCGGTGGCTTTTTGACAGAAGGGAGTTTGGAAAATAAAATTGATAGTATTTATAGTTTATTTCCAATCTTGAGTGAAAAAAAATCCCAAGTCGTAGGACAATTATCTGGTGGACAACGTCAGCAAGTCGCACTTGGAAGAGCTTTAATGAGTGATCCATCAGTTCTTATGTTAGATGAGCCCACAGCTGGAGTTTCTCCAATTGTAATGGATGAATTGTTTGAACATATAATAAAAGTTAAAAAAACAAATGTTGCCGTTATTATGGTTGAGCAAAACGCAAAGCAAGCATTAAGTATTTCAGATCGAGGCTATGTATTGGTAACAGGTCAAAATAAATTTGAGGGATCCGGTAATGATTTACTTGAGGATCCAGAGGTTCGTAGATCATTTTTGGGAGCATAATGGATTTCTTAAATGCAATAATTGTACTTTTTAATTTCACAGTAATACCAGCGTTAGCTTATGGTTCACAATTAGCTTTAGGTGCTATTTTTGTTACTTTAATTTATGCAGTTTTAAGATTTGCTAATTTTGCAACTGGAGACATGATGTCTTTTGGAACAATGTTTGCAGTTATTCTAACATATTATTTTCAGTCCTTAGGTTTTGGATTAGGTGTTCTACCAACAGCACTTTTAACAATTCCTTTCGCCATCCTGATGATGATTTTATATATGTTAATCATAGACAAATTTGTTTTTAGTTATTACAGGGTAAAAAAAAGTCCTCCAGTTCAGTTTGCAATGGTTAGTGTAGGGGTAATGTTTGTCACTCAAGCCCTAATTAGAATAATCATCGGACCATCTGACAGAAGATTTTTAGATGGTGAAAAATTTATAATTAAAGCAACAGAATTTAAAGAAATGACTGGTCTTGCAGAAGGTATAACTTTAAAATCAACACAAGCAATAACAATAATCGTAACCTTAATTGTTGTTTCAATAATGTTTTGGTTTTTAAATAGAACTAAAACTGGAACAAGTATGAGAGCTTATTCAGACAATGAAGATTTAGCATTATTATCTGGTATAGATCCTAAGAGAGTTGTTTTGATAACATGGGTCATCGCAGGAATTTTGGCTACTATTGGTGGAGTATTATATGGTTTAGATAAAAGTTATAGACCTTTTGTTTATTTTAATAATATGCTTCCAATATTCGCTGCAGCAATTGTTGGAGGAATCGGAAATCCATTTGGAGCCTTCCTAGGTGGATACGTTATAGCTTTTGCAGAAATATTTGTAACTTACGCATACAAAAGATTTATATCGTATCTATTACCTGAACATCTTGAGCCAGACTCTTTACTCCAGTTATTATCGACAGATTACAAGTTTGCAGTTTCATTCTCAATTTTAGTAATAGTTTTATTAATAAGGCCGTCAGGTATCTTTAAAGGAAAAGTAATATGAAGAATTATAAAAATGTCATCGCCGCATATTCAATCATGATATTTTTAATAATTTTGGTTGGGATATTTCAATCCTGGTCTATTGCATTAACTATTTTAAATTATTGTTTAATTTCTGCAGTTATGACAATTGGTGCAAATATTCAATGGGGTTATGCAGGATTAATCAATTTTGGTATAATGGGATATACAGCATTAGGAGGATTGGCTGTAGTCCTAGTTTCGGTTGAGCCAGTCAAAAAAGCTTGGCAAGTTGGAGGTTTAAATATTTTAGCTTGTATATGGATAATTGTTGCAATTATCTTTGTAGTTAAATTTATACTTATTAGATTTGATAAGTCTAAATTAAGAAATTACTCAGTAGCCTCTGTAATCTTGGGTGGAATAATTTTACTAAGAGTGACTGCTGCACCAGGAATAGAAGCTATAGAATCAGTTGATCCAGCAAAGACAGGATTTCTTGGTGGCATGGGATTACCCGTTTTATTTTCTTGGATTTTCGGTGCGCTTTTGGCTGGCAGTTTAGCATTTGTCATAGGAAAGATCGCTTTAGGTCTTCGAGCAGATTATTTAGCGATTGCAACATTATTAATAGCAGAAATTATCGTTTCAATTATTAAACATGAGGAATGGTTGGCAAGAGGTGTTAAAAATGTAATAGGATTAAAAAGACCAGCACCATACGAAATAGATCTACAAACTTCAGAATGGTTTATAAATTTAGTTACAAAATTTAATTCATCAAAATTAAATTTAATTAATTCAATCTCTGATAAGCAAGAAGCTCTAAATCAAATGGTTATTGATGCTTCATCTGTTTATGTAAAATTATGTTTTACAGGTTTATTTCTTACTGTTGTTGTTATTTTATTAATTGTAACACAGAAAGCCCTTTATTCACCTTGGGGAAGAAAAATGAGAGCTATAAGAGATAATGAAGAGGCGGCAAGTGCAATGGGTAAAAATATTGTTAAAGAGCATCTTCTTATTTTTATTTTGGGATCTGCAATAGTTGGCCTAGCTGGAGCTATGATGGTTACAAATGATGGTTTGTTTACACCGGGTAGCTATAGACCCATGAGATATACTTTTGTGATTTGGGTCATGGTAATAGTAGGCGGAACAGGAAATAATTTCGGAGCAATATTGGGGGGATTTGTAGTTTGGTTTTTATGGGTCGAAGCTGCTCCAATTGCATTATTTTTAATTAATTTGTTTACATCCCATCTGCCAGAAACTAATGCAGTTAGAGTTCACTTAATTGAAAGTGCTCCATATTTTAGATTCTTAGTTATTGGAATTGGTTTACTTTTAATAATGCGTTATAGACCACAAGGAATTATTCCGGAAAAAATTATTAAACAATAATGTATTATATTTTATTAGGTATTGTTTTAGGATTAATATTTTATTTATCTGACAAATATTTATTTTAAAACCCCAGTTAAGAAACTGGGGTTTTAATTTCTAATTATCTTTGCTTTTTGTCTTTAAACTTTCCACCTTTTATTTCTTTTTCAATAAAAGATCCAAAAGCTTCACCAACATCTGTAAATTCAACAGCTGTAGCACCTTCATAGTTTACCGCCTTACCTTTAGCTAATAAATCAAGTGCTTTCTTTAATTCACCTGGATAAATTTTTGTTCCAGGAGCATTGGCTACTGACATTACATTTTTTTGAATAGTCATTCTGTCGGCTTTTCCACCAGCTTGCATTGCAAGTGTGATCAAGGCTGCCGCGTCATAACTTTCTCCTGTGTAAGGACCTGATGAGTCAATACCACCGGCACTAGCAACTTCTTTAAATATACCAGCACCTTTACCCATTGATCCAGGTAAAGATCCAAATGATTTATTTAAATCTTTTCCAAATCTGTCAGTAAGAGAGTCACCAATCATTCCATCTGAAAGAACAAAAGTATCAAATGATCCAGAGTCTAATGATCCTTGAATTATACTACCACCAGCTTGATCTAAGTAACCTAAAACAGCAAGAGCATCTCCACCTGCTGCTGCAAGTGTTGCTACTTCTGCACCATAGTCACCTTTACCCTCTTCGTGTGCTGTAACAGCTGTTACTTTAATACCGTGAGCTTTAACTGCAGCTACATATACATCAGCTAAACCTTTTCCGTAGTCATTGTTAGTATGAGTTACAGCTAATGATTTAACTTTTCTGTCTTTTGTAATATCCGCTAAGACTTGTCCTCCTCTAGCATCTGATGGAGCAGTTCTGAAGAAATAACCTTTATCATTAAGATCAGTTAATCCTGGAGATGTAGCTGATGGTGAAATCATAACAACACCATTCGGTACAGCAACATTAGTTGCTATTGCACCTGTAACACCAGAACAATCAGCACCCATAATAGCAACAACACCACCTGAAACTAAACCTTCAGCAGCAGTTGTAGCAGCAGCAGAGTCAACACAAGTTGAGTCAGCTCTTTCTACAGAAATTTTTTTCCCACCTAGTAATGAACCTGAATCTGAAGCTTCCTTAAAAGCAAGTTCTGCAGAAGCAGCCATTGCAGGTGTTAGGGTTTCAATTGGACCAGTAAATCCTAAAATAATACCCATTTTAATTCCATGCCCATCTGAAAAAGCTTTTGAAGTAAAGCTTAAGATAAACACGAATATACCTATTAGTAATTTTTTCATATTTTCCCTTTAATTGTTAACAATTTATATAATCAAAATTAAATCCTATTAAATTATTATTTCAATGAGAAAATTATCTCAATTTTCGATCAAATACTTATAATTTTAGCAATTATCTATTAGGAGTGTCTGTCGCAATCATTTGACCTCTGACTTTTTCTCTAAAGTAAATATACACTCCTGCAGAAATAATAATAGCTGCCCCAAGAAACGTTCTTGGCTCAGGTATTGTCTCAAATAATATATATCCCGCAATCATAGCAAAAATTATATAAGAGTATTCAAACAAAGATACAATTGAAGGTGAAGCAATACTATAAGCTGAAAAGACACAAAAGAAAGATATAGAAGCAACCACTCCCATTACAAAAACATAAGGCCATGAAGCTGAAGGGTTAGTAAACCATTCTCTAACAATAAATTGTAAAGTAGGATCAGAAAAATTATTAAATTTTCCATCTCCACTAACTAGATAAATAATTAAACTTACAATAACCGCAAAAATATAAAGCAAAGTCATTTGAGTATAAATATTATCTTTATCAGAAGTATATTTTGTAATTGTCATCGAGCAAGCATAACAAAGCGCACATCCGACAGGCGCTAATTTGAAAAAATTAAATTCCTCAAGTGTCGGATTAAGTACAATTAATACTCCTATAAAACCTATAACAATTGCACTCCATCTTCTAATTCCAATTTGTTCTTTTAAGAAAAATTTAGCAAACATAGACATAAAGAAAGGACATGAGAAAAACAGAGCACTAACCATCGCTAAAGACATAAAGGTTAAAGAAATATAAAAAAAAGCAAATCCAAAAAAGAAACAAATAACCCTAACTAAAGTCAAAAAAGGATAATGAGTTTTAAGAGTAAATTTTTTTTTTGTTATTAAAAAAAAAGATATGAGAATAGTCGCCTGTATTAAAGTTCTTCCCAAATATAACTCAAATAATGCAATATCTTCAAAAATGAACTTTATTAATGAATCTTGAATGGAAAAAAAGGCCATTCCAGTCATAATAAACAAAATACCTTTTGTATTATCGTTTGTTTGCATATCGCACCTATATCAAAAAAACTTTAACCTTCATAATTAATAAGATACTCTAAAAAGTATTTATGGAAGATTTTAAACCAATTTCTGGTAGCTGTATTTGTGGAGAAATTGAATATACTATTAAATCTAAGCCTTTATTTACACATGCTTGTCATTGTAAAGATTGTAAGAAAATAACCGGATCATCTTTTGTTGTTAATACAAGTATTTTTGAAAGTTCATTAGATATTAAAGGTGACCTTTTAGAAAAAAAATTAATTGCAGGCAGTGGAAAAAGCTGCAAGGTTTACTTTTGTAAAAAGTGTGGTGTTTACATTTATTCTGACTATGAATTTGCTGCTAAAAGGATAAGTATCAGAACAAACACTTTATCTAATCCAGAGCTTTTTCCACCTCAAGCACACATATTTGTTAAAAGTAAAGATCCATGGATAAATATTGTAAACAAAGATATTTGCTATGATGAAATGTATGATCCTAAAATTGCTTGGCCTAAAGAAAGTTTAGATAGATATAAAAAATATCTTGAGGCTAATTAAGGATAAAATCAGCCGCTCTTTCGCCTATCATTAAAGTTGGTGCATTTAAATTACCACTTGTAATCTCTGGCATAACCGAGGCATCTGCAACTCTTAAATTTTCTAAACCGTGAACTTTCAATTTTTCATCAACTACCGCCATTTTGTCCACACCCATTTTTAATGTGCAGGATGGATGATAAGCTGTCTCGGCTTTTGATCTAATATACTCTGTAATTTGCTCATCATCAGTTGCACTTTCACCTGGACCAATCTCTTTTCCAGCATAAGGCTTCATTGAGTCTTGACCCAAAATCTGTCTAGCTACACGAACACATTTAATTGTTTCTTTTAAATCATATTCATCTTCTAAATAATTAAATTGAATTTTTGGGTAATCGTATGGATTTGAACTATTTAATTTAATATGTCCTCTACTTTTAGGTTGATTCAAACTTGCGTGTAATTGATAACCATGTCTGTCAGGGTCAACTAATCCATGATCGATTACAAATGCTGGAAAAAAATGAAATTGAATATTTGGATAGCTTTTGTCTTCTGAAGATTTGCAAAAACCACCTGCTTCTAAAAATGAAGTAGAACACGGGCCACTTTTTGAAAGAAACCATTGAATACCAATTTTAAGCATATTTACTTTGTTAACATAAGAATAGAGCGTATCTTTAGTTTTGCATTCTTGCTGAATGTAGGTTTCTAAGTGATCTTGTAAATTTTGACCCACTCCTTCTAAAGAGT